>JBEKST010000037.1:0-16150 GCA_049516815.1 Bacteroidales bacterium
TTACAGGGATTTACTTGATATCAAAAATACACCAGGCGATATTGTCAACCGTAAAGGAAATATTCTGGGGAAGCACAAAGGATTCTGGAATTTTACCATCGGACAACGAAAAGGCCTTGGAGTCGCTTATTCCGAACCCCTTTATGTGCTCAGCCTCGACAAAGAAAAGAACACAGTTATTGTCGGAATACGGGAAGAAGTGATGAATTCTTCTTTCATTGTGAACGACCTGAACTGGATCGCATTTGAATCCCTGACCGAACCAATGGAGGTGAATGTGAAAATAAGGTCGGCACAGAACGCAGCCAGTGCACGCATCGAACCGTTTGAAAAAGATTCCGTTAAAGTAACATTTTATCTCCCGAAAGATAGCATCACCCCGGGCCAATCAGCTGTTTTTTACCAGGACGACCTGGTGCTGGGTGGTGGCGTCATTGAAAGAGTTGTGAATTGATAAATTGGTGACATGATGATAAATGGATTCAGTTTTAAGTGTTAAGTTTTAAGTATGGCGTGATTTTTAGAAATCCCTGCAGTATAAAAACGAAACCCAAAATCTTAACACTTAACACTTAAAACTTAATACTTAAAACTTATTTCAAAATATGAAAAGATTTCCATTTTTTCTCATTTCCATGTTAATCCTGACAGATGTTGTATTCTCGCAGCGTAACCCGGAAATCACCGCAAAAGAACTGAAAACCGATGTTTATTTTCTTGCATCCGATTCGTTGAAAGGTCGCAAACCCGGAACGAAGGAAGCCGATATTGCCGCAAATTACATCCGCGACCAATTCATAGCCTCGGGGTTGAAACTGATCTGCGACAATGGCTTCCAGTATTTCGAAATTGTAACGGATGTCACAGTCGGCGATCATAATGACCTCCGGTTTGAAGGTTTCCAGGGAACCTTTAAGAAGGATTTCATGCCTGTAGCTTATTCCTCTAATGGAACTATTAGCAGTACTGTTGTGTTTGCAGGATATGGTTTCGATATTGACCAGGATAGCCTGAAATGGAAGGATTATGAAGGAGTTGATGTAAAAGGAAAATGGGTCATGCTCTTCCAGGGCGATCCCGAATTAGATAAAAACGACAGCAAATTCATCCCTTATACCGAGATCCGGGGAAAGATCCTTATCGCAAAAGATCATGGTGCGGCAGGTGTTCTGATTGTCACGCCGGTGAACATGGATAAAGACGATAAGTTGATTGGGCTGCACTCTGAAAACAATGATGTAACGGCTGGGATCCCTGTTATCAACATCAAACACGAAGTAGGGAATATGCTGCTGAAATCTTCCGGATATAAGCTGGATTCACTTGAAAAAATCCTGAATAAAACAAGAAAACCCAAAACCCTTCTTCTCCCGGTAATGGTAAATGCATCAGCCGAGATCATCCAGAAAAAAGCAAGAACAGAGAACGTAATTGGGATGATCGAAGGAACCGATCCGCTTTTAAAAGATGAATATATTGTCATTGGCGGCCATTACGACCACCTGGGGTTTGGCGGCCCGGGTTCCGGCTCGAGGATGCCCGACACGGTTGCCATTCATAATGGAGCCGACGACAATGCATCCGGAACAGCGATGGTCATCGAACTTGCCGGGAAACTTGCAGCCGAAAAGAACCGGTTAAAAAGAAGCGTTATCTTCATTTCGTTCAGTGGTGAGGAAATGGGGTTGCTTGGATCGAAATACTTTACCGATCATTCGCCGGTGGACATGAAAAAGATCAAAGCCATGTTCAATTTCGATATGGTTGGTCGTTTTGATAAAGAGAAAAATTCCATTTCCCTGAGCGGGACAGGTACTTCACTGGAAGGCGATTCCATTATCCGCATTTATGAAAAAGCCCTACCGTTTACCGTGACCCACTCGCCCGACGGTTATGGGCCTTCCGACCATGCTTCATTCTATGCCTCCAATATCCCTGTCTTCTTTTTTACGACCGGTTCTCACATGGACTATCATACCCCATTTGATGATGCCGATAAACTGAATTACGAAAAAGAGAAAGAAATCGGCAACTTCAGCTACAACCTCATCATGAATATTGATAACCTTCCCAAAGCCCTGACTTTTCATGAATCCGGCAAGAAAGAAGGTTACGGAAGGGGAGGACGCAGGATGAAGGTCACCCTAGGCATTATGCCCGATTTTGCAGGCACTGAGAAAAAAGGATTACGTGTGGATGGCGTCACCAAAGATGGTCCAGCTGATAAGGGAGGCATGCTGAAGGGCGACATCATCATTTCCATCAACGGCATGACCGTTGGAAACATCTATGAATATATGTCACGGCTGGGAAAACTGAAACAAGGCCAAACTATCAGCGTAGAAGTGATCAGGAAAGAGAAGAATGAAGTACTGATAATACAGTTGTAAAGGAGAAAGAGGGAAAAAGTAAAAATTCATTCAAAAAAGTCTATGGAATTAACGAAACTTATCGATAAGGTTTTCCTGCTAAAATTTATCAAGTTCTGTATAGTGGGATTTTCCGGGGTCTTCGTCGATTTCGGAACCACCTATTTCTTCAAGGAGGTAGTGAAGGTCCAGAAATATATTGCCAATGCCATCGGATTCACCCTTGCCGCTACAACCAATTATTTTCTCAACAGGATCTGGACTTTTAACAGCCATAATCCACAGATCATTCAGGAGTTTTCAAGGTTTTTTATTATCGCCCTTATCGGACTGGGAATCAACAGCGCGATCATCTGGTTGCTGAACGGCAAGTTCAAGATCAATTTCTATCTTTCGAAAGTAGTTGCGACACTTATCGTAACCTTGTGGAATTTCCTGATCAACGCTTATTTCACATTTGCCTGAACCTGCAAAGCATCAATCATCATCGTCGTCATCCCCGCTTGACCCGGTTTCGGGAGCAGGTTTTTTCACGGTATCTGCTTTCGCGTTTTGCATTGAACCGCCCGGAGTTATTGCAGCAGGTGGCATAACGATGGCGCCCGGTGATGCCTCCTGGGTTTGAGTCATGTCTTCAGGAATGCAAACAATAAAATCGGCTTTTCCAAGATTGTCTTTTTTAAGTTCATTCAGGTCGTCCTGCTCAACGGCAGTAATAGTAAGGATCTTCAGTTCTGTGGCATTTCTTTTATTGTATTCTTTCAGGTACCACACAATCCCTTCATGATTTTCGGAATGGTAACTCCCGTTAATATGAAAAAACACACACCCGTCATTCACGTTCTTTAAAATAAACCAAGCCATTGTTGCATCCTTGATTGCCTGCGCTTTGGGCAGGTTATCGCCCATGTGCATCGGGGAACCGGCAACCATCTCGCCTATTTTTTTATAGCAGCCCAGTTCGGGATTGTACTTGAGTGGCAATGGCGCCATCATCCCTCGTTCCAATGCATTGATACTATCGAGACCTTCAAGCCCCTTGAGGTTTACAATTGCCGAATAACGCCTTGGAATATTTGTTGCGATGAATTTCACTCCTTTCTTAGCAGCAAAATCCACGATGGGTGCATAATCGGTTTTGTAATTGGGCCAGAGTTTGGCTTCCGCTTCGAAATCCCTTTTCCGGATCATGGAAGAGATATATTCATTCAAAAGAAGTTGATTATCCCGTTCAAACATTTCTGCCCCAATAATCAAGTGGCCATTCTTTTCTTCATAAAGGTCTTTTGCAAGTTGCAATTCAAGCCAGTGGCATATCGGGTTGGTATGGCTCTCTCCGAAAAACACCACATCCGCATTTTTTGCAGCTTTGAGGAGATCACCATAATCGGCCGCATGGCCTTTGATATTGAATATACGATAAGCAGGCTTATCGCTTTTTGCTGCCACAAACAATCCAACGAGAGTAATTCCAACTAAAATTGTCTTTATTTTCATATCTCTAGAATAATGTCACCCCTATGGGGTTTTAAAGGTATTTTATCTTCTTTGTTAGAATAATATCACCCCTACAGGGTTCCCTTTTAAGATCGCCATTCACATCTCACATCACACATCACACATCTCATATCTCATATCTCACTTCATAAGTCCCTCTTCTTTGAATGAAAGTGGAAGCAAAGCGTCCATTCCTTCAATGGTCAGCACCTTACCGGTTTCTCCCATCAGAATGATCCGGATCTTTTCACGATTAAGCATCTCGTATTCGATGAGGGCTTGCCGGCAGGATCCGCAAGGTGTCACAGGTTTTTCAACCGGAAATTGAAGCGATTTTGCCGTAATAGCGATCGCTTGTACTGCGATCCCCGGGTTTGCAGAAGTTGCGGCAAACAATGCCACCCTCTCTGCGCAAAGTCCCGACGGAAAAGCCATATTTTCCTGGTTGCTGCCGGTAACGATTTTACCATTTCCCATCCTTACAGCTGCACCCACCTTGTATTGCGAATAAGGTGCATAGGCAGAATCAACGACATTCTTTGCATGTTCCAGCAATTCCCGGTCTGAAGGAGACAGTTCATCCAGTGAATCATATTCCAGGTAAAAAAAGGAAATATTTTTCTGTTCCATGAAGGAGATTTTAATTAGTGTATTCCTGAATTCTCATTTTCGGATGAATCGTCATCCCCGGTTTTCTTATCGTTGCTTCCCAAGGGAGGTTTATAAGTGCCTGCCAGAACCGATTTATACAGGGTCTGATCTGTCAGGGTAGTTATTGCTTCTGCAAGATCTTTGTCAGTACTCAGGGAGGCGATAATCTTGCCTCTCTGGTAATAATACCTTGATACAATTTCCTGCTTTATCAAGTCGCAGATCTGCGATTTGAATTTTGTCAGATCGCTTTTTTTATCATTCTCCATCTGTTTTTTCAGCGCATCGTATTCCGATCTGATGGCATTGAAATAATTTTCTTTTTCTGAATTTTTCCGGAGGTCCTCCAGGGCTTCTTCGCTTTTTGTTTTATAATTATAATTCTTATCGGAGATAAAGGCTAAAAAGGCATTGAAAATGGAATCAGTTATCTCAAATTTCTCGGCAGGAGGAATAGCAGGATGATCTATCCTGAATTGAGTTGCAAAGTCAAAGATCAGGTATTTTGTATAAAGAGCCATCGCAATGTTACTGTAGTCAACTCTATTGGTGTAAATATCAGGTTTAATCCCTCTCCCTTCGTAAACGGTCCGACCGCCCTTTGTTTTAAACGCTGCAATAAGGGAATCAGGGATGGTGCCAAATACGCCTTCTTTGTTTTTATGCGAATAATCAATAGCCTGGATACACCGGCCGCTGGGAATATAATACTTGGCTACAGTGACTTTCATCTGGGCATTATAACTCAGTGGGACTACGTTCTGAACCAACCCTTTCCCAAAGGTCCTGCGACCGACTACCACGCCGCGGTCAAGGTCCTGAATGGCGCCCGAAAGGATCTCACTGGCCGATGCGCTTTGCCCGTCAACGAGCACAACTACAGGTATATTCACATCTACCGGTGTATTCATGGTCTTGTATGTATGATTTTTGTCGGGAAGTTTCCCTTTGGTGGTGACCACATCCTGACCCCGGTCAACAAAAATATTTACAATATCGACTGCTTCATTCAGCAAACCGCCACCATTCCCACGGATGTCGATTATGATCCCTTTCAACCCATCTTTTTCACGGAGTTTCAAAAAAGCCTGTTTGACTTCTGATGCAGCTTTCTGCGTAAAACTGGTAAGTCTAATATAGCCGATGTCATGATCAAGCATGCCGGAATAGGGAATATTATCGATCTTGATGATCTCACGGTTGAGAACCTTCTCGATGGGTACATTTACACCCGGGCGTTCGATCTTCAGCGTGATTGTGGTACCTGCCTGACCTTTCAGAATGGCACTTACATCGGAATAAGTTTTTCCTTTGGCAGATTGTCCGTTGATCTCAAGGATCTTATCACCTGCCCTGAGATCGCTCTTCTGTGCGGGAGCTCCTTCATAAGGTTCCGAAATTACAACATAATCCCCGTTCTGATGGATCAATGCCCCGATTCCTCCGTATTCACCGGTGGTGATGAATTTATAGTCTTCGATTTCGGTCTCGGTGATGTAATTCGTATAAGGATCGAGCGACTCGAGCATAGCGTCGATAGCCGTTTTTGAGAGTTCTCCCGGCTTAATTTCATCTACATAATTTGTATTCAGTTCTTTTATGACATTCGAAAAAATGTCAAGATTCTTTATGATTTCAAAACCCTGTTCGTTTGGGGCTTGTGCGGGTGCAAGCTTACATGCACCCAGCAAAAGAATGATCAATAAAACAACTTCTCCTCTGCGTATCATAATCCCTAATTATTATCTGTTATACTTGTTATTCGCATATTTCCTGGCATTCATGGAACAGGATCGTACCCGCTTCCACCCCAGGGGTGACAATGCGACAGTCTTTTCAGGGTAAGCCAACCACCTTTGAAAAGGCCATATTTCTTTATCGCTTCAATACCATAAACCGAGCAGGAAGGTGTAAACCTGCATGAGGGCATCAGGTAAGGAGATATTGCGCCCTGGTACAACCGGATCAAAAGGATAAAAAAATTACCCAATAATTTGCGCATGTTCTTTTCTTAAACGTTGTAAAAGTAATATTATTTTTTCCCGGATCAGGCTGGATGGAAGGATTTCTTTCGATGTATATGTAATGCAAAATGCAATCTGCTGCTGTCTTTCCGTAAGGGTTTCATATAGGATCCCCTTGTTTGTGCGGTACGCTTCCCGGATCCTGCGTTTGATTTTGTTTCGTTGAACGGCTTTTCGCAGGTTCTGCTTTGGAACAGAAATAAGTACCTGCGTGGGAAAATTTACAGGAATCCCGGTTTCGATGAAAGTCACGCGAAATGGATGAATAAAAAAAGAATTGCCTTCCCGGAAAAGTTTTGTGATCAGAATTTTCTTGCACAACCTTTCATCCTTTGTGAAAGTTTGCTTCATGTCATTTTTTCTTCAACTCATTCTGCAGGTACTGGTCAATGGCCATGGTCATGGAAGGTGCCGTTTTTGAGGGAGCCGAGACATTCAGCGTAAGACCTGCATCTGTTGCTGCTTTTGCCGTACTCGGTCCGAATGCACCAATCACAGTATTATTTTGTTTGAATTTCGGGAAACTCTTGAATAAAGATTTGATCGCGGCAGGACTGAAAAAGACTATCATATCATAATCCTCTATTTTGATGTCGGAAAGATCACTGGCAAGTGTACGGTAAATCACCGCTTTCTTGAATTGGATCTTGTTTTCCTCCAGCATATTGGAGATCTCCTGCTTATGGATATCCGAACAGGGTAACAAAAATTTTTCGGTTTTGTGTTTTTTGATCAGTTCGACAAGATTCGAAAAATTTTCTTTACTGTGAAAAACTTTCCTTTTCCTGTACTGAACATATTTCTGGAGATAATAAGCTGTGGATTCGGAGATGCTGAAATACTTCATCGTATCGGACACCTCGATACGCATTTCTTTACATATTCTGAAAAAATGGTCAACTGCGTTACGGGATGTAAAAATAACCGCAGTGTAATCGGGGATGTTGATCCTGTCTTTCCGGAATTCTTTGGCTGGTATACCTTCAATCCTTATGAACTTATGAAATACAACGTTGACATTGAACTTCTTTGCCAGATCAGCGTATGGTGATTTTTCAAGATCTGATGGCTGGGGTTGAGAGACTAGGATAGTTTTTATTTTCAACGTTGTGTGTTTTTATCGTTGCACACTCAAACTTAATTTTCAGATCGCTTATAGATAATACTTTAAAACAACTTTTATCAATACGACCAAAGGTAACATTTCGAGGCTGCAAAGATACACAAATAAAAACACACTAGAAAATTTCGTCATTGAAATTCCTATCAAGAACCCTCTGATCAATCTAAAGAGAAAAAACAGAGCGAAAATTATCATGCAACTCCAAAGAAAGACAACGCATTTCAAATACACTGCAAAAACCAACAAAGGCAATAAAAATATTCCAGTCAAAATATTAAAGATTAAAATATTTAAGATGTATTCCCGGGAAGTTTTAGGGGTTCTGAAGATAACTGACAGGAACCAGATCAAGCCGATTTTCAGGATCCAGAAACCCAGCACAAAAATGATGATCAGTGTGAGAAGGGGAAGACCCTGGATCAACCTCGTGGAATCTTTCACGAATTCAAATTCATTGAGCTGATAGAGGAATAATGAAATCGTTACCAAATAGATAAATCCCATGACTAATGAAATCCGTTCGGAAAAAAGATCACCATCCCTAACCAGCTGATTCAGAAATCTTTTGGAGTAAGGCGCCAACAAAATCTGCCTGAACCTTCGGCGATAAAACACCTGAACCCATGCAAGCAGCATAAAACATAGCAAAAAAAAGCCCAGGATCCAATCGGGTTGATATTTTTTGAAAGGTACGGGCATTATACCCTGGCTTTCCAGCTGATGAGAAGTGAAAAATGATTGTGCATGCGGAATAGCAGGTGACAAAAGACTCTGAAAATCCGGAGTGGAATCGGTACTTGCTTTAAGAGAAATCAGTTTCAGATCCCTGGAAAGAACCGTATCAGATGGTGGGATTATTTCTACAGCTTTCATCTTATGAATCGTAAAAACGATTCCTCAGGATTTGTTTTTAAGTTGTAACTGAAATGATGCCCAGAGCTTGTCATCTGGTGGATCGGCAACCACGTGTATTTCTTTTTTACTTATCGGATGTATAAATTCAATTTGCCTTGCATGCAAATGGATCGACCCATCCGGGTTCGACCGGTCAAACCCATATTTCAAGTCGCCTTTTATCGGGCATCCGATCTTTGAAAGCTGGGTGCGTATCTGATGATGCCGACCCGTGATCAGGTTCACTTCAAGCAGAAAATAATGCTGACTAGCACCGATCAGGCGATAGGTGAGTTCAGCCTTCCGGGAACCGGACAATTCCTTGTCATAGGCGAAAGATTTATTTTTTTCTTCGTTTTTTTTCAGGTAATGAAGAAGATGTCCGCTTTCTTCGGGTGGCTGGTTTTTAACTACTGCCCAATAGGTCTTATGGATCTGTCCGGCTTTGATCATTTCGTTCAGACGGGTAAGGGCCTTACTTGTTTTTGCGAAAATAACCACCCCGCTAACCGGCCGGTCGATACGGTGAACGACCCCAAGGAATACATTACCAGGCTTATGGTCACGCTCTTTGATAAATGCTTTTAGCATATCACTGAGCGGTGCATCGCCGGTTTTATCTCCCTGGACGATCTGGGAGGGCTGCTTGTTAAAGATGATAAGATGATTGTCTTCGTAAAGAATATCGTTTCCGATCGAGTTCCTGATCATTAGTATTGTTCCCGTTCATTAGGGAAATCAAGAGATTTAACATCGTTGATGTAGGCGGTTACTGAACCCTGGATCTCTTCTGAGAGGTTGTTGTACCGGCGAAGAAAACGCGGAGAAAAATCCATCGTTATACCAAGCATATCATGTAGTACCAGTACCTGGCCGTCGACATCCCGCCCGGCTCCGATCCCGATAACAGGGATTTTTATTTCATGTGCTATCTGGGCGCCGAGTTTTGCAGGGATCTTTTCAAGGACAATAGAAAAACATCCCGCACGACTAAGCAGATGAGCATCTTCCAAAAGTTTCATCGCCTCTTCATCAGTGGTGGCCCTTACAACATAGGTTCCGAATTTGTGAATGGATTGCGGTGTCAAACCGAGATGACCCATAACGGGTATACCGGCAGACAGAATCCGGTCAACCGACTCAATGACCTCTTTTCCCCCTTCGAGTTTAACTGCATCCGCACCACTTTCTTTCATGATCCGGATGGAAGAAACCAAGGCTTCCTTCGAATTGCCCTGATAAGTGCCGAAGGGCATATCAACGACTACCAGCGCTCTCTTCACAGCTCTTACTACCGATGAAGCATGATAGATCATCTCATTTAGCGTGATAGGGAGTGTGGAAGTGTGGCCGGCCATTACATTAGAAGCGGAATCCCCGACAAGAATGATGTCAATACCCGTTCCATCAAGAATCCTGGCAAAAGAATAATCATAAGCCGTAAGCATGGCAATTTTCTCCCCTTCCAGTTTCATTTCCTGGAGCACATGTGTGGTAACTTTCGGAACATTCCGGTAGGATGGTTTCATTCTTTAACTATTTATCAGCAAAACTACAACAAATAATTAAAAAGTATTTACTTTTGTCTTCCTTTTCCTGATCAAAAAACATGCGTTACCTAAGAATTATCCTTGTTGCCCTTATCTTTCTCCCGGTTCTTTATTCCTGCAATAAAAAATTGAATGTGAATGCGGATTGGAAGGACATTACGGTGGTTTATGGACTTCTTAGCCAGAATGAAGATACCACATATATTAAAATCACAAAAGCATTTCTGGGTGCGGGTGATGCAATACAATTTGCAAAGATTCCCGATTCAAGTACATATCCTGATAAACTGGATGTGAAAATAGAAGCATGGTCTGGTAATAACCTTGTGAATCCGCCTTATTCATTTGATACCATTACCATTCATACGAAAGAGGCAGGTGATTCCATATTTTATTATCCTTCGCAATTAGTTTATTATTGTAAAACAGGGCACCTGAACCAAAACTATACCTATAAACTTAAAATCACCCATAAAAAGACCGGGATTGTGGATTCTGCCTCCACTACACTCATTCACAGCTTTAATGTCGATATTCCGGATCCTTACTTTAGACAGGTGGATTATATTCCCGGACATAATTTTGAAGTCGAATTTGACCCGGCATTTGGAGGGAAACGTTATCAGCTTGTGATTCGTTTTCACTATTCTGAAACTAATTCAAATGACACGGTTCCGAAGTCCGTTGACTGGATGGTATTCGATAATTATCAGGTGACAGATCCCTATGAGACCTTGCCCGAGCCAATTTTAAAAAGTTTTTCCGGAGATCTTTTTTACACGACACTGAAAGGCAAAATAAAGAGCTTAAAAGCAGATACCACTGTCATTTCGAGAACACCGCTTTGGGTGGATTATATTTTCAGCGTGGCTTCTGAGGATCTCAATACCTATATGGAAGTATCCGAACCTTCCCTTTCTATCATCCAGGAACGACCTTCCTTTTCTAACATTTACAACGGAATCGGGCTCTTCTCGAGCAGGTTTGTAAATGAAATCGATACGGTCCATCTTGGCAATACAACACTGGATCAGATTAAAAACGATACTGCCTTAATCCATCGGGGTTTCTAACACCTTGTTCATTCCTTTTCCTGTCGTTTTGTCACAATCTGACAGCCAAACCTGTTTTGGCATAATGATTGACATTGAGGGAAGAAATTCAAAAAAATATTCACAATAAATTTGATTAAAATGGGAAAAATTATTGGTATCGATCTTGGAACAACGAACTCTTGTGTTGCTGTAATGGAAGGGAACGAACCGGTTGTCATCGCCAACAGTGAAGGAAGGAGAACAACTCCCTCCATCGTTGCTTTTACTGAAAATGGTGAACGAAAAATTGGCGATCCGGCCAAGCGTCAGGCAATCACCAATCCTCATAACACTGTTTTTTCCATAAAACGTTTCATGGGGGAAACCTATAATCAGGTTGAGAAAGAAATAAACCGGGTACCGTACCATGTAGATCGTGGTGAAAATAATACTCCGCGTGTCAACATCAACGGCAAATTGTATTCTCCGCAGGAAATATCTGCCATGATACTCCAGAAAATGAGAAAAACGGCAGAAGATTATCTTGGTATGGAAATCAAGGAAGCAGTCATTACAGTACCGGCATATTTCAGCGATTCACAACGTCAGGCTACAAAAGAAGCCGGTGAAATTGCAGGCCTGGTAGTCAAACGAATCATTAACGAACCTACTGCAGCTGCCCTGGCTTACGGACTCGACAAGAAGAACAAAGACATGAAGGTTGCCGTATTTGACCTTGGTGGCGGAACATTTGATATTTCCATCCTGGAACTGGGCGAAGGCGTATTTGAAGTAAAATCCACCAATGGAAATACTCACCTTGGAGGAGATGATTTTGACCACCTTATTATTGACTGGCTTGCAGATGAATTTCTGAAAGAAGAACGGATTGACCTGCGAAAAGACCCGATGGCATTGCAGCGATTAAAAGAAGCTGCTGAAAAAGCCAAGATAGAATTATCCAGCTCGACCGAAACCGAGATCAACCTGCCATATATTATGCCGGTTGAAGGTATTCCAAAGCATCTGGTAAAAAAACTTACACGGGCCAAATTTGAACAATTGATTGACCATTTAATGCAGACGACCATTCCGCCTTGCGAACAAGCTATGAAAGACGCCGGCCTGAAACCAGCTGACATTGATGAAGTGATCCTGGTAGGCGGCTCCACAAGGATTCCCTCTGTGCAGAAATTAGTCAGGGATTTCTTTGGAAAAGAACCTTCAAAAGGGGTGAACCCGGATGAAGTCGTTGCCGTAGGCGCAGCCATACAGGGAGGTGTTCTGACTGGAGAAGTGAAAGATGTTCTGTTGCTGGATATCACTCCATTATCATTGGGAATCGAAACCCTGGGTGGCGTTATGACCCGGTTAATCGAGTCCAATACAACAATTCCAACCAAAAAATCAGAAATCTTCTCAACTGCAGCAGATAATCAGACTTCCGTGGAGATCCATGTTCTTCAGGGTGAAAGGCCCATGGCAAATCAGAATAAGAGTATCGGCCGTTTCCACCTGGATGGCATTCCTCCTTCAGCACGTGGCATCCCCCAGATAGAAGTGACATTTGATATAGATGCAAACGGGATTCTAAATGTTACCGCCAGGGATAAGGCAACCGGGAAATCGCAACAAATCCGTATTGAAGCCTCCTCGGGATTGTCAGAAGCCGATATCAAAAAAATGAAAGAAGAAGCTCAGATGAACGCAGATGCAGATAAACGGATCAAGGAAGAAATTGATAAATTAAACACTGCGGATTCCCTGATCTTCCAGACCGAAAAACAACTTAAGGAATTCGGCGACAAGATACCGGGAGATAAAAAAGAATCGATCAAGAAGTCGCTGGAACAATTAAAAACCGCGCATAAAAATAAAGATCTTCCGGGTATTGACAAAGCCATGGCAAATCTGAATTCGATGTGGCAGAGCGCCAGTGAGGATATGTACAAAAGCGCACCCCAGCAGCAGCCACAGGAAGGCCCGCAAGCCGGTCCTCAATCCGGAACGGAACAAAAACAGCAAAGCGGTAACGATGAAGTCACCGATGTTGATTTTGAAGAAGTGAAAGATAAATAACCTGTCTGTAGAAGCCCCAAAGACGATCTGATAGCAGATTGTCTGAACGAAAATGAACTTTTTCGACCGATGAAAATTTTTCGGTGAAAAAGTTCATTTTTTTCTTTTTGTTAATATTTTCTTAAATATAAAATAACCTGAGTCAACAAAAATCTTTATACATTTGTTAAATAAGAATAATTCCTTTCGAAAGATCGTTGAAAGCAATACCCTGGCAGATAAACGAAACTTGCCGGATATGCTTCTGAACCCTTCGATTTGATTGATGGGAGTAGCATAATATTGAAATTTCAGGATAATTAATAACTTATTGGAAAAGTAAACACTATGAAAAGATTTACACTAGTTGTCATTAGTTTTTTGGTTGTTTTATTGATTGGAATAAACAAAATAGGGCAATCACAAATCGTTCTTTATGAGGATTTTAATTATACGCCGCCGACATATATAGGAGGAAACGGAAACGCCGGAAGCTATTCGAATAACTGGACCACGCATAGTGTAACAAGTGGACAAACCACAACCATTGACGTTGTCAACGGCAATCTATCATATACCGGGCTTTTCCCGCCAAATGGTTATAAAGTTTCTATGTATGGAAATAATAACCTTACTTCGAGAGATGTAAACCGGGCAATCACTTATTCCGGTAATGTTCTTTATTTTTCAGTCTTATTAAAACTTGTCGATAATTCCGATTTAACTACAACCGGTGATTATTTTATGCATTTTGGTGCGACGGCCGGTGCGGCGGTTACTATTTTTGGTGCCAGGCTGGGAGCCA
Organism: Bacteroidales bacterium; assembly: GCA_049516815.1. Classification (GTDB taxonomy): domain Bacteria; phylum Bacteroidota; class Bacteroidia; order Bacteroidales; family FEN-979; genus FEN-979. The sequence continues at coordinate 14,006 of JBEKST010000037.1, forward strand.
AGTCCGTCAATTCCGGGGCAAATTTTCGTTTCATGATCGAGAATACTTCAGGTGGAACACCAACATTCACTGAGTTTGCACAGGATCTTAACTTCGGAACGACTTACCTGGTTGTGGCTAAATACGATAAAAGTACTTCACCCACTACTGCCAGCCTGTGGGTGAACCCATCCAGCCTTGGAGGATCTGAACCTTCCGGATCAGTCACGAATAATAGCGGAACCGGGGCTTTTGCTACCTTTGCCTCTATCTGTTTAAGAAACAATGCAACAACGCCTAAAGTTGAAATCGATGAAATCCGGATTGGGCCGACATGGGCTGATGTTACACCCCTGGGGGTACAAATAATCATTACAACCAGTCCCGTTACCGGAATAACATCAACAACAGCCACCGGGGGAGGGAATGTTATTTCCGATGGAGGTTTTCCGATTACGGCAAGAGGCATTTGCTGGTCTACCAGCACCAATCCAACCATTACCGATAATCATACTACCGAATCCGGGACCACCGGGCCCTTTGTGAGTATTATGACCGGACTCACTTCCAGCACTACCTATCATGTCAGGGCTTATGCTACAAATGTCACAGGAACTGGATATGGGAACGATGTGCAATTTTCCACTCTATGTGACGCATATCCCCCCATTACAAATTTCGGCGCAAGCAGTACAAATATTACAGCAGGGCAATCGGTCAACTTTTATGACTCTACAAGTTATTGCCCGGCTTCATGGAACTGGTCGTTCATAGGGGGAACCCCGATGTCATCAACTGTTCAGAATCCGACAGGAATCGTTTACAATTACCCCGGGGTTTACAACGTCTGCCTTACGACAACCAACTCATATGGAACAAGTACACTTTGTAAATCAGGATACATCACAGTGAATGCTCCGCTGAATTCAAAGATGGTAGTTACGGAAATCATGTACAACCCGCCTGAAAGCGGTATTGATTCGCTCGAATTCATCGAATTATATAACAATGATACGACATCGATCAACCTCCAGGGATTTTATTTTTCTAATCCTGTGAGCTATACGTTCCCAAATTACACCGTTGGCCCTCATTCTTATACATTGGTTGCAAAAAGCGCATCCGCCATGTACCATACCTTCGGGGTAACTGCATTGCAATGGGCCAATGGTTCGCTCAGCAATAGCGGCGCCCTGATCAAGCTGAAGGATAAGTTCAATGCCACCGTCGATTCGGTGCAGTATGGTGTTCTGATGCCATGGGACACCCTGGCAAACGGACATGGCCCCTCGCTTGAATTATGCAATCCAAACTCTAACAATGCGCTTCCTGCCAACTGGCGGCATGCCATCGAGTTTGCAGCCATCAATGCTGCACAAGACACCATCTGGGCTTCACCGGGGGAAGGTTGTTCCTATCCGCCAGTTGCAAATTTCACAGCCAATAACACGCATATTCACCTGAATGATTTTGTTCAGTTTACCGATTCTTCAAGCGGGCAGGTTAATACTTGGAACTGGGAATTCGAAGGAGGAACGCCACACGCTTCCAACCTGCTTATCCCGCAACCGGTACAATATACTTCCTTTGGCACTTATGATGTTTCACTTACAGTGACTAACATTGCAGGGAAAAGTAGTATTGTGAAATCCGGGTACATCGAAGTAGGTACCACAGGATTTGGAACCTTCAACGAAAAAAATCCTTTCGTGATCTATCCGAATCCGACATCCGGTAAATTCACTGTGATTTTTGCCGGGAAAAATTTCCATGAGGTAAAAATAATTTCCGGGATGGGCAACATAATTGAACAAAAAAAGTCTGCCGGGGAATTCATGGAGTTTGATCTCTCGGGATTTTCAAAAGGAATCTATGTTGTCCAGGCATTTGACAACGGAACACAAACGATGATCTCTAAGAAACTAATTATGCAATAATCTTTATATACGCAATATACGCAATCAAATCTTATTAATAATTCATTAATTCAAACGTAAATGAAAAAAGTACTTTTACTCAGCCTTTTCATATCCTTGAACCATTACTACTTTTCCTGATGGAAACGTATATGGATGATAATTGTATCTAGCAGAAAATCTTTTAATTATCCAATCTTTAGTTTAAATCCTGTTTGATGGGTCATTACCACATTTTTTACAAAATCCG
>JBEKST010000038.1:0-15841 GCA_049516815.1 Bacteroidales bacterium
GAAATAAAACATCCGAAAGTGATTTACCAGATATTGTGCATCGATTCAAAACAAGAAACGAGAAAACCGATACTGACAGAAAAAGCAATTTCTTCTTTGTTGGAAAGAAAGAAATTGTTGAAAAAGATTACGATTTGAATTTAACCACTTATAAAGAAGAAGAATACATAGAAGAAATTTATGAAAAGCCAGAAGTGATTCTGAAGCAACTTTCAACCATTGAAACAACCATTTTTAAAGGTTTGGAAGAACTAACTGAATTGGTAAAATGAAAAAATTAAAACTTATCGATGTTGCCCCATATTCAGGTAAAAGAGTTCAGCCATTTGACGGAGTTAAGCGCTATTTATCAACTGGTGATTTGCAAGATGAAGGTTTGAGTTTTGAAGAAGTTACTTTTAATAGCAAACCATCCAGAGCAGATATTTTAGTTAGCGAAGGAGATATTCTTTTTGCAAAGATGTTGAATACAAATAAGGTTTTGCAGATTGATAAATCGCTTGACGGTATAATTGTGTCAACTGGCTTCTCAGTTCACAATCCGGATGAAAATGTTTTATATGGTAATTACCTGATTCAGTTTTTGAAAAACAATTCTTTTTTAAAACAGAAAAATAAATTTTGCACAGGAGCCATTCAATCTGCCATTACAAATATAGGAATTGAAAAAATACTTATTCCTGTCCCTTCTCTTTCTTATCAAATTTACATAGCTACTATTTTAAGCAAAGCCGAACTAATTATTGATCAACGAAAAAAAAGTATTGATTTTCTTGATGAATTTTTGAAAAGCACTTTTGGGGAAATTTTCGGAGACCCACAAATTAATAAGAAGCAATGGAATATTGATTTTTTAGGTAAAGTTATTGAAACATTGACGGATTATCACGCTAACGGTAGCTACGAAATATTAAGAGATAACGTGGTGTTGAAGAAAGAGCCTGATTATGCATTGATGGTAAGAACAACTGATTTAGAGAAAAACGATTTTTCAACAGATTGCAATTTTATAGATGAAAAAACATATAACTTCTTAGAAAAATCAAAAGTCTTTGGAGGTGAAATTATTATTAACAAGATTGGTAGTGCGGGTAAAGTTTATTTAATGCCACATTTAAATAGACCAACCTCTTTAGGTATGAATTCTTTTCTTTTAAGGTTTACGAAGGATGTCAATAATATTTATATTTATTATCTACTAACTTCTGATTTTGGTAAAAATTCTATAGCAAAACATGTTAAGGGTGCAGTAACAAAAACTATAACAAAGGAAGCCGTTAGAAGTATTAAAATTCCAATTCCTCCTCTTGAACTCCAAATCCAATTTGCCAACATCGTTACCAAAACAGACGTCGTCAAAGGTCAATATAAAAAAAGTTTAAAGGAATTAGAAAAACTATATGATTCATTATGTCAACAGGCATTCAAAGTATGAAAGCAAATGATAGAACCCCAAAGGAAATTATGAATGACATATTGGTTCAGAATTTCAAGAATAATGTGTATTTCAAATTTTCAGATTTTGTTCAAAATGTAAAATCAGTTCAATCAAAAAAGAAAATTGATTACGAAATGATGCAGGACTTCATTAATGAAATGATTGATATAAAAAAGGTTGAACAGATTTATGTTGAAGAAAATAAAAATCCTTTTCTTTCTGAAAAGGAAAAGACATCAGAGGTTAAGAAATCAATTCACTTTAAAATAGTAGTTGCTATATAATGAAAATTAATAGACTAAAAATATTAACATCTTTCAGAGGGTTAAAAGAAAACTATGAGGTGGAGTTTAACAACACCACAAATGAAGAGAGAATTGAACCTCTTTGCTTTGTTGGGTTAAATGGCTCAGGAAAGTCAAATGTTTTAGAAGCAATTTCAGAATGCTTTTACTATTTGGAAGCATACTCAGAAGAGAGGTCAAAAATGAAATTGGCAAGATACAAAACCAACTTCGGTTTCGACATTGAATTTGAATTGAATCCAACCTTTCAGGACTTAAATATTTCATGGGACAAATTAAAAGGGTTTACTTGGAGTGGGATTGGCAATATTAAAGTTCGTTATATTAAAGAACCAGGGAAACTACCAGTGATGATTTTAGTTGGCGACCTGAAGGCCATTGAAATTCGTGAGAGAGAAAACTTTATTCTTCCAAACAGAATAATAGGTTATAGTTCAGGCATGAATGAATTAATCAGCAACCAGTTTATTAAAATAGATTTCTTTTACCTTGAAAACCTTCGTGAACAATCAAAAGGACTTGATACCTACAGACCTAAGTTGAACAGAATGTTTTTAATGGATTATGAAGCAAACAAAATAATTACCATTTGCACACAGATTTATAATAAGGACAATAATATAAAAATTCTTAACAATGAGATTAATATAAAGGATATTCGTTCATTCTCAATTTATCTGAAAACATCTCGTCCTAACCATGTTTCATTTTCACTTCCTTCGTCCATTAAATTGATAATTGATAAACTAATTAATTGTGCTACAACTCGTAGTGATGGCTATCAAAAACACAAACTTGGATTTAGAATAGATGAAAATACACGGGAAGCATTTTTTAATAATTGGAAAACCGCTTATGAATTGTTTCGTGATTTATATCAGTTACGTTTGCTGAATATGTTTCTTATGCCCGATTCTCAGATTAGGAAAGCAAGAGACATTGAACATGGCAAAAATCTTTCAGCATGGTTACCGAAAACAACTCCAGTCAATCAAATGTTTTTCATAGATGAGATTTGTTTTACTGGAACAAATGATGAGAAAATAATTTACAAGCATTTATCAGATGGGGAGCATCAATTATTCCATACTTTGAGTGGCTTGATGATTTTGGAATCGAGAAATTCGATTTTTATCATTGACGAACCTGATACACACCTCAATCCTGAATGGCGTTCAAGATATATTTCTCTTATGAATGAAGTACTGAAAGCGAAACTAAAAGAGCAACTTGTTTTTATAACTTCTCATTCTCCGTTTGTAGTTTCTGATTGTAAAGCGGAAAACGTTTTTTTCTTCAAGAAAAATAAGGATACAAGAACTGCTAAAGACATTGACTTTAATCCTTATGGTGCAAGTATTGATAATATTCTAAAGAATTTTTTTGGCACCACAAATTTAATTTCGAAATATTCCTTTGACAAACTGAAAAAAGTTATTGAGGAGGGATCAATAGAGGAATTAAGGCTGGCAGTTGAAGAATTTGGTGAGTCAAGTGAAAAACAGTTCTTGTTTAAAAAACTTTACGAAAAAACAAAACCCAACAATGCTATTTAATATTGTTCCATTAGTTTCACAATTAAGTAGAATCCAAGAAATTCCTTCAACTTTCTTTCAGAATATTGAAGCCTCTGCTATATTTGATGATAATTTATTTCCTGCATGGACAGACACCGCTTTTGCTGCAACAGATTTGAAAGCTAAGTTCAAAACGATTTACAATAAATACAAATTGATTGCTGATCCATTGGAAAGATTAAAAATCAGAAATGCTTTTCTTCACGACAATCAAATTCAAAACTTGTGCAATAATCAAGTGGGAGTTCTTTGCATTGAATTGAATGATTTAGATGAAAGCATAAGAACAGAAATTGATAGCACATTTCAATATCTGTACAAAACAGCAATAAATTATCATGGATTTACAGAATTTGTCAATGATAATTTAAGTACAGCTATTGATAGATTTATTCTTGCAAATGATATGCAAGTGTGTCCATTTTGTGGGTTGGAAGGTTATACGAATTTGGAAGGGCAATCAAGAATTGCATTAGACCATTGGCTTTGTATAGACCTTTTCCCTTTTGTGGCAGTAAATTTTGATAACCTTATACCAATTGGTTCAAAGTGCAATGAACGACCGGCAAAAGGTGATACTAACATTTTGAAGGATGAACATGGGGGTCGAATTAGAGCCTACTATCCATTTCTGAATCACCATCGCATCAACACAACATTTGCTTATATTAATGAACCTTCAATCGTACCGTTGACCGATGTAGATTGGGTTTTGAATTTAATTCCTAATGATCCAGGTGAACAATATTTGTTCGATAGTTGGAATTCAATCTTTAATATTTTAGTCCGTTATAGAGATTATTTCAGAAAGGTAATTCATCCATTATGGGAGAACGACTATAAAAGATTTATTGAAGATGCTGGTATTGGACATGCTGACGATACAACAGAATTAAAAGAGAAATTCAGAATATGGAGGGCTTCCTTTCCTCTAAAAGCGAGAATAGCATCTATTCTTTACAAAGCTTTTATTGACAATATGATAAACAATACTTCTGAAGCCTATTTATTTTCCCTTTGTGAAAATTTTAAAAGAGCTTAGTTTTTTGCAACCAAAAGAGCATCTTAGTTCTTGTCCTAAATATAGACAACTTCCTTTTCACTGTAATATGAGTAGGATCTATTTTAACATAACATGTTGTTATTGAACAAGCCTCGAAACTTCTATTATTTAAGGATCACTTGTCCAATAACCAAATTATGTTAAATATTCCAGAATAAGGTTGATAAGATTTATCACCTTCGGTGAAGATAAATATAGGAGTTCGAGTTCTTTCACTCATTGTAATGATTCCAAATGCATATATAATCTGTTAAATATTAACTGCGGCTGCATTCGGAACGATAGCGATAATTAGAGAGGTGAATAGTGAGTAAAATTTCCACTCTACTGTTTATACTATTCATAATAATTCTAAATTTGCATTTCAGAACCAAAACCAATTATTATGCCCGAAGAAATTGAAGTCCCGACAGAACATCTCCATGAAACACTTGAAGAATCGGTACATCACAGCCAGGAGAGATGGATCATGATGGTAGCACTCACAGCTGCGTTGTTGTCGGTTCTTGCCGCCATTTCTGCGCTTTTTGCAAGTCATTATGCCAATGAAGCCATGCTGGAGCAAATCCAGGCCTCCGACCAATGGTCGTTTTACCAGGCCAAGGGAATTAAGTCAGCAGTCCTTGAAAGTAAGATGGAATTGCTGAAACAGATGGGAAAGGATGTAGAAGAAAAGGATGTTAAGAATTCCGAACGGTACAAGGAGGAACAGCAGGAGATAAAAAAGGTAGCAACAGAAAAGCAGGATGGATCGGGCAGGCACCTGGTACATCACAATGCCCTCTCCAAAGGCGTCACGTTGTTTCAGATCGCAATCGCCATTTGTGCCATCTCTGCGCTTACCCGCCGGAAATGGTTATGGTACGGCAGCATAGCGCTGGGTATTGCCGGGGTCATTCTGGTTTATATCCTCCTGTAAGAATAATAGAATCACAAACAGAAATACTTCCCTGCCTTTTCATTTGACCATGATACCGTGGTGATGATCGGCGACCTTTTTTGTTCCTGGAAGAGGCTATGGATGTGGGTTTGTTTGTGCCGTTGTTTTTTCGTATTTTCGCAGTATGAAATATTTTTGCACGCTTCATGCTGATGCAGAAAAAATTTGATCTATCGAAATGACCGAACAAATTTTTATTCTTATTTTTCTTATTCTTCTGAATGGACTCTTTGCGATGTCGGAGATTGCCATTGTATCTTCACGAAAATCAAGGCTGGAAGAGCTGATGCGAAAGGGCAGCAAAAAAGCAAAACTGGTGCTGCAACTGTCGGAATCGCCTAACCGTTTTCTTTCTACGATCCAGGTGGGAATCACCCTGATCGCCATCCTGATCGGGGTATTCGGAGGCACAGGCTTAACGCATGAACTCGATACGAGGCTTTTTAACATGGGAATGACAGAGCCCCTCAGTTATGACCTTTCTTTGATCATCGTTATTTTCCTGATCACCTTCTTCTCCATTGTTGCCGGCGAACTGGTTCCAAAAAGGATCGGGATGACAAACCCTGAGTCAATTGCCATGGCTATCGCAAAACCTATGCTCGTCCTTTCAAAAATAATGTTGCCTTTCGTGTGGTTGTTAAGCATTACGACAGATTTTATCGTTGACCTCTTCGGTATCCGGAAAAAACCTGATTCTCAGGTAACAGAAGAAGAAATACGCGCCTTGCTGGAAGAAGGTACGGAAGTAGGGGAGATCCAGGAGATCGAACAGGATATTGTGGAACGCGTCTTTCACCTGGGCGATCAGCGCATCGGCGCACTGATGACTCACCGGAATGATATCGCCTGGCTGAATACCGAAGACCCCAATGAAGCGAATGTAAAGATCATCACTGAGAATACACATTCAGTATATCCGCTTTGCGATAAAGAACTCGAACATGTTCTTGGGATTATTTATGCCAAAGATCTCCTGATCGCGATGCTCAAAGAGCCTGATCTCGACCTGAAGAAATATGTTAAAAAGGTAAATATCTTCCCGAGTGGTAAGAAAGCCTACCAGGTCCTTGAAAAATTTAAGGAGACCAGGATACATTGCGGGCTTGTTGTGGATGAATTCGGTTCAATAGAAGGAATCATCACCATCAACGACATCCTCGACGGCCTGGTTGGCGATATTACCGACATGGATGAACCCGAAGTCATCAAACGGTCAGATAACACCTGGCTGATCGACGGAAAACTGGCTTTCTTCGAGTTTATTCATGAATTCGAGGTCAAAGATTATGATTTTAAGGGGGTTCAGTTTCATTCCATCGCAGGATTCGTGATACATCAACTGAAAGAGATCCCGAAAACGGGAGATTCTTTTGATTGGGGAGGATATCATTTCGAGATTGCGCATATGGATGGTAACCGCATCGACAAGATCCTTCTTACGAAAATGTGATCTGAGAACCGATGAAGCTTCCGTTCATTTTTTGTGATTTTCCTTCATTTTCTGCAGGTTTTCCATTCCATGAATGTTCATGGATTTCGAGATCTGTGAGATAGTTGACAGATCGATCAGCCCGGTCATATCAAGGACAACCATCTCATTCTTACCTTTTGCCATCATGACCATTTCAGTAATCTTCCCATTTCCATCCTGTTTCGTAAGGAAACGAACATTGCTGCCGCCATCGTTTACTGTCATTAATTCCTTGTAATCAGACTTGTTGAAAATAGCAGTTGCTTCATTGAAAAACGCAGAAGCTTTGCCGGGTTTCAGCGAATCAGGTTTACAGCTTAACACTTTCAGTCCGTTTAGCTGATCCATCACTTTTTTCATCTCCCTTGCACTGGTGTCTTTTTGATCACCCATATTTGCAAACATCTGGAAAAGATCCTTGGAAATATTCACCGAAGTATATCCCTCTTGCGTGGCGTATTTTTCATAAAATTTGTCGAAGGGACTTTGGGCATTCGTCATTGATGAGAGTGCTAGGAATGCCGTAACAATTAAAGTTAATTTCAGGGTTTTCATTGTTTCTTGGATTTTATGGGCGGGGTTGATCGCCCGGGTTTATAATTATTTGTTGATATTGATAAAATTTTGAAAATTTATTCATTTGGTCGATCCCTTTTTGAAAGGCTTGCAACTTTTGTACTTCATTAAGACCTCTCTGGAAATTTCCCAGTTTCTGTACCTGGTCAAGACCGGTGTTGAAGTTTGCTGATACCATAGCCAGGGCATTTTTTGCCTGTTGAAAGGCGATCTCTGTATTGGCGGACCTTTTTGTTGAACGAAGGAAGAGATCATTGCGGAAAGTGAAGACAATTCCTATCAGCAGAAGTATGGTAGCAGCAATTCCTGTGAGGACGAAAAATTGTCGTCTCCTCGAATACATTGGGATGATAGGTGTTTCATCAATTTCTTCAAGTAAACGGTTTTCGAATTCCGGATCGGGAAGTTCCTCTTTTCCTGCCTCTTTATAGTAACGAAAGATATCGGCATGAACGGCAAGGTACGGTGGTACTGCCTCCCGTGTGAAAAAATCCCGGAGCTGCTGTTCTTCTGCAGCCGTTGTGCCTCCTTCATAGAACTTCTCCAGCAGTTCTTCAATTTCTTTGATATTCATGTAATTTTCGATTTATCATTATTTCCCTGACCTTTTTCCTTGCCCTCGACAGGTTGACCCTAATGGCATTTTCATTCATCCCAAGGATCCCTGCAATTTCTTTAAAATCATAACCTTCAATATCCCTCAACTGCATTATCGTCTTCATCTGTTCCGGTAGTAACCGTATGATCTCTTTTATTTTATCTGCCAGTTCCGAGAGCTCCGTTTTCGTTTCTGTTCCCGGTTCCGGAATATCCGATTTCAGGTTCTCCAGCCTTTCCGTGGGATATTTTTTTGCCTTTAATTTATCGAGGCAGAGATTGCGTGTTGTAACAACTGCCAGGGCTTCCACGCTCCTGTATTCATCCAGCTTCTCCCTCCGGTTCCACAATTTAATGAAGGCTTCCTGCACGATGTCCTGGGCTTCTTCGGGGTCGCCAAGCAACCGGTTTGCCAGCCTGTAAAGCTTGTTCTTCAGCGGGAAAACCTGTATTTTAAATTTCTGGAGATCCATAATCAGGAGTAAGACGATGAAAAAGTTATTCTATTACAAAATGAAGAAAAAATTATTAAAAAAATCAGAACGAAATAGATTTTTATCTTTTATAAAAAAAACACCAATTTCTTGTATTACCTTTTTTGTCTAAACTGATTAAGAGATAAATTTTTGAAGATTCAGAATAATGTAACCAGGAAATCCATGTCCCGTAGGGTAAAATATTTATAAAAACGATATAAACGAGAATTAGATGTCCCATAGGGACAAAATATTTGTAAAAACAATGTAACCGTAAAATCGATGTTCCATAGGGACAAAATATTTCTTGAACAATAACACCAGAACATCAATGTCCCGTAGGGATAAAATATTTGTAGAAAAAATGTAAACAGGAAATCGATGTCCCGTAGGGACAGAATATTTCTAGGACAATAACGCCAAAAAATTAATGTCCCGCATGGACAAAATATGTATAATAAAAAATAATAACGAATCATGGCTAATACCTACACACAGATCTATCTTCAATTTGTATTTGCAGTCATGAACAGAGAGTCTCTGATTCAATCTATTTGGAAAGATGAACTCTACAAATATATAACCGGGATCGTGCAAAAAAACAAACATAAACTAATTGCAATCAACGGAATGCCTGATCATCTTCATGTATTTGTAGGTTATAAACCGCATCAGCTGATACCGGATTTGCTTCAGGATATTAAAGGATCCTCATCCTATTGGATAAATAGTAGAAATCTTTTAAAAGGTAAATTCAGATGGCAGCAAGGTTATGGCGCATTTTCATATTCGCATTCTCATTTAGAAAATGTGGTAAAATATATCATGGATCAGGAACAACACCATAAAAAAATAACATTCTGGGAAGAATATATCGGACTGTTGAAAAAATTTAATGTTGTTTATGATGAAAAATATATTTTAGGAGATATTCAATAAATATTTCGTCCCTCTGGGACGGATTTGCTTGGTTGTGATTTTATCTAGAAATATCAGGTCCCTGACGGGACCGAGGTGGTTTGTTGCAATTTTTTTCAATAAATATTTCGTCTCTACGGGACGGATTTGGCTGATTATGATTTTTCTAGAAATATCAGGTAACTGACGGGACTCAGGTGGATTATTACATTTGTTTCAATAAATATCATATCCCATCTGGGACAGTATATCTATAGAACCAAAAATGTTTATTTTTGCAAAGATCAAATCCCTGAATTATTAACCCTTAACAAGTTTGATTATGTTTAAAGGACACCCAAAAGGACTTTTCGTGGCGTTTTTCACCAATATGGGGGAACGGTTCGGTTTTTACACCATGATCGCTATCCTGGCTTTATTCATCCAGGCGAAATTCGGATTCGACTCCACCCGTGTCAGCCTGATATACGGGATCTTTATGGCCATGCTATATGGGTTGCCTATACTCGGCGGACTGATGGCGGATAAATGGCTTGGATATGGAAAAACTATCAGTATCGGTATTATTGTCATGTTTCTGGGATACCTGCTCTTATCCATTCCTTCGGTACATGGGGAAGGCCTCGGCCTTGTCATTTGTGCCCTGGGTGTGGTTGCGCTGGGAACGGGACTTTTCAAAGGTAACCTTCAGGCGCTTGTCGGTAACCTTTATGACGATCCTAAATACAGCAGTGTCAGGGATCGTGCTTTTAACATTTTTTACATGGGGATCAACATTGGTGCTATGTTTGCCCCGACTGCCGCAGAAAAGGTAAGTAATTGGATTCTGAAGACATACCATTATACTTATGATGCCAATATACCGGCCCTTGCAAATAATTGTCTGGATGGAAAACTTTCCGATCCAACTGCCTTCCTCGCTATTGCCCAGCACCAGGATCCTTCGGTAACACTGGGAACTATCCAGCAATTTTCAAGCCATTACCTGGATGCATTGGGGAAATCATATCACTGGGCATTCAGTGTAGCATGTATTAGTCTGATCATCTCAATGTGTATCTTCTGGATCTTCAGAAAACATTACAAAAATGCTGATCTAACGGAAAAGCAGAAATTAAAAAGTCAGGATTACAAAGCACAAGTGATTGAACTTACCCCGAAACAAATCCGGGAACGTTTGATTGCATTGTTCCTTGTTTTCTTTGTTGTGATCTTCTTCTGGATGTCTTTCCAGCAGAACGGGCTTTGCATGACATTCTTTGCACGTGATTATACACAGCCAACTGTGGGGAAATTTACAAACCTGTTTTTCGACCTGTTCGGATTACTCCCCATCTTTATTTCGGTGATAGGGCTTATTTACCTGGTGAAAAAAGGAAGTTCTACGGCTACCAGGATCATCGGTGGAGTTGTATTCGCCGGATTTGCGGTTCTCGCCATTCTCCGGTTTATAGGCTATCAGGATATAAATCCGTTCACTCCGCAGAAATTCCAGCATTTCAATCCTTTCTTCATTGTCGCTCTGACACCCCTTATTATCGGGATTTTCGGATGGTTGAACAAAAGAGGAAAAGAACCTTCAGCCCCGCGAAAAATCGGGTATGGAATGCTGATCACTGCGGTAGCCTTTAGCATCCTTATCATCGCTTCCATAGGGATGCCCAGCCCTAAATCACTCGGAGGTACAGTTGCCCCAGCCAATTTCCTGGTTTCGCCTTATTCCCTTGTCTTTACATATTTCATCCTGACCATAGCAGAATTATTTTTAAGTCCTATGGGCATTTCATTTGTATCTAAGGTGGCTCCTCCCAAATACAAGGGAACCATGCAGGGTGGGTGGTTTGCAGCAACCGGCATCGGTAATTTCCTGCTTTTTGTAGGAGGCTGGATGTGGGGATTTATGCCATTATGGGGACTATGGCTTGTTCTCGTGATATGCTGCCTGATGTCGGCGCTTTTTATCTTTTCTGTCATGAAAAGATTGGAAAGGGTTACAACGAGTTAAAGAGAATATCCGGGAAAATTTGTTATAAACACTGAATCCATACCGACTAAGTATTAAATTTGTAAGATGTTATTAAAATTAAGTATGTAAATTATTATAAAATAAAGAAAATTCCTTATGGATTTCGAATTCACAGAAGAACAGAAAATGATCCGGCAGTCGGCAAGGGATTATGCACAGCGGGAACTGATAAAGGATGTACTCGAAAGGGATGCCAAGTCAGAGTACCCGGCACATCATATAAAGGCGCTGGCAGAACTTGGTTTTATGGGGATGCTTGTCGATACCCGATATGACGGTGGAGGCATGGATACAGTCTCCTATGTGCTGGCCATGGAAGAAATTTCCAAAGTCGATGCTTCTGTATCCGTGATCATGTCTGTAAATAATTCGCTTGTCTGTTATGGGATCGAAACCTTTGGCACAGAAGATCAGAAGGAACGATTCCTGAAGCCGCTGGCACGTGGTGAGAAGATAGGGGCGTATCTGTTATCAGAGCCAGATGCAGGATCAGATGCCACTTCCCAAAAAACTATGGCCCTTGACAAGGGTGATTACTATCTTGTAAACGGTACGAAAAACTGGATCACCAGCGGTAATACGGCTTCCACCTATGTGTTGATCGCACAGACCCATCCTGAAAAAAGACATAAAGGGATCAATGCATTCATCGTCGATCGCCATTCACCGGGTATTTCGCTTGGTCTGCATGAAGATAAAATGGGCATGCGGAGTTCCGATACCCATTCGGTGATGTTTACGGATGTGAAAGTCCCGAAAGAGAACCGGTTAGGAGAAGATGGTTCCGGATTCAAGTTCGCAATGAAAACCCTTGAAGGAGGACGTATCGGTATTGCTGCCCAGGCGCTGGGTATCGCCTCCGGAGCCTATGAACGTGCCTTAAAATATGCCAAAGAAAGAAAAGCATTTGGAACAGAAATCATCAACCATCAGGCTGTTGCATTCAAGCTGGCAGAAATGCATACACGCATTGAAGCTGCAAGGTTTTTCTGCCTGAAGGCTGCCTGGTTGAAAGACCAGAAACAGCCCTTTGGGACAACCAGCGCCATGGCCAAGTATTATGCCGCTGAAACTGCGATGTATGTTACCACTGAAGCCGTTCAGATCCACGGAGGATACGGATATGTCAAGGAATACCATGTCGAAAGGCTGATGCGTGAGGCCAAGTTGACACAGATCTATGAAGGAACCTCCGAAATCCAGCAGATCATTATTTCCAGGGCTATCATGAACGACTAAGATTTTCAATTATCAATTATCAAATAATCGAGTATCCAGCAACCAGCATCAATATACTTCTTTACGCCTCAACTTTTTCTCAGCATTCATCTTCTTTTCTTCCAGTCTCTTTTCTATCGCTGCTGCAGTGGGTTTGGTGGGTCTTCGTTTTTTCTTCGGGGTAAGCGATTTCTTTAACAGGGCATAGAACTTTTCAATGGTTTTATCCTTGTTTTTCAATTGTGTGCGTTCGCTCTGGGAAATGATAATGAGGATCCCTTCGGAGTTAATCTTTTTCACAAGGAGATTTAACAGGATCTCTTTTTCTTCTTCTGAAAGTAAATTTGAATGCAGGACATCAAAACGCAGTTCTACCTTTGTGCTGACTTTGTTCACATTCTGTCCGCCAGGACCGCTACTCCGAGATGCATTGAAAAGAAATTCCTTACTGAAATCCCTGTCAGAGAGAAGTTCATTTTCCATTCTTAATCCAGGTCAGTATAATACCTTACCATCGGCCGGTTCTTCGAGGTAAGATCTACGATCCTGAATCCGGCTTTTTCAAACGTGCTGCATAACCCGATCCAGGCAAAGGCATCGGGAAGCTTTCCTGACGTTGGTTTCAATGGGTAAGCTTCGAGAATTGAGATGCCGTTCTTCCTAGCATGATCGATCACTGCCTTAAGCACAATCATGGAAATGCCCTTCATCCTGTATTTTTTCTTGATAAAGAAGCATGTGATCGACCAAACCGGCAAGGTATCGATACGCTTATGAACCCTCGACCGTTCCAGCCTGATGAAATCTTCCCTCGGAGCCACAGAACACCAGGCAATGGCTTCTCTTTCATGGAATGTAAGGATCCCCGTTGGATGATTGCTCCAGACGAGATCCTTCATCTTCATTTTATTCCCCTCATTCTTCTTTCCGGCATCAAACTCGGCTTTCGGAAGACGATAAGCCTGGCACCAGCAGTTTCCACAAGCGCCTCGTTCGCCAAACAACGTGACAAATTCATTCCAGTTGCTTTTCGACAAAGGTTCAAAGGTCAGGCTGGCGCTGAAATCCGGACTGCTATCAGTTGATGTGTTGTTCTTCATGCATTATCCTCCATTCGACGTTTTGCTTCTATACACCAAAGTAATTCCTTTAAGAAAAACATGACCCGTTTTTCCGTACCGGCTTTATCAGCAGGATTACCTTGCTCATCATATGCAATGTGAACATTTGGATTTGGGAACATCGCAGGAATTGTCAAAGCATGTATCTTCCATAGCACGAACTGGATCGAAGTGATTACCTGGTTTCCACCGAAATCCCCGTCGGAACATGTGGAGATCGCAACCGGCTTTTTTTGCCATTCAGGGTAAAGAACGTCGATAGCGTTCTTCAGACTGGCAGGGTATCCTCCGTTGTATTCAGGGGTCACAATCAGAACACCATCCGCTTCCTTTATCTTTCTTGAATATTCCAGCAGCTTTGGAATTGGATTTTCCTGAAACATCAATCGTTCATCGAAGATAGGAAACTGGTATTTGTTGAGGTCAACGATTTCGACAGTCGCCAGGTTCTTTTCTTCAATAAAGCGTTTCAGAAACAGGGCAACACGATGGCTTTTCCTTCCCTTACGCACACTGGCCGACAGGATCACAATATGTAACATGGTATCTCATTAACCAATTTATGTATTCTCTTTTCCGGTGTGATCAGGGGTAGTCTTCCCGGATGTCATATTCTCATGGTACATCAACTTCCCTTTCTTCTTGTGTCTTGTCACCGATTGCGGAAACTTGCCCTGCCGGACTTTCAATAAGATTTCTTGAACTTCACAAGTACCGGAAGGCATTCATCACTGTTTCTCAGGAATCCATCACCTTTGGTGTTTATCTTACTTTCTGGAAGAACAAAAAAAGAGCCATCCTTAATGTATCACCCGGTACACAAGACCGGAAGATGTATATCGTTAAACAACAATGCTTCTTTGTCGGCTGCAGCAAAGTAGTAATAGTCATCAGAGGGTGTTGACATCACCGAAATCAGGTCGGCGCCGGCAGAACCGGCATAGAGAAGCGTTTGTTTGGCATATCCCTGGGAGAAGACTTTCTGTTCCTCTTTCACCCTAATCATGTGAACTCCATTCGATTCAAATGTGGCCTTTGCATCTTCAATATTTTTCAGTGTTTGTTCCGGCCATTCATATCCCGGCTTATAGATGGAATAAAGATGAACTTCCGTACCATATAGTGAAGTAAAAAACAGAACCGAATCAAGCTCTTTATGAAAATCCATATGACTGCTGACAGGCATGACCATGGTACGGAAATTTTCGATGAGGGGAGAATCCTTCTGAACGACCAGTACAGGGATATGTATCCTGCTGACCAGTTTCAGGATATCGGCTCCCATCAAATGCTGTTTGATTCCGTGCACACCATGTGTTCCGATCACCATAAGATCGAAACTTTGATCACTTGTAACTTGGGAAATCACCTCGAAGATCGAACCTTCCATTAGAATAATCTCGCATTCTTTACCGGTTATTTTTTTAACATACCCGGCTTCCTTTATCAACTGTTTCTCTGCATCCTCCCTTGAGAGTGACTTTTCATTCAGGACATGCAGAAGGGATACAGAGGTACCGGCTTTTTGTGCGATGAACCCTGCCTGATGGATTGCTTTTGATGCCACATCGGTAAGGTCGGTTGGAACAAGAACAGGTTTTTTCATGCAAAGTTTTATCAGGGATGAAAAACAAAAATAATATAAATTGTCAGAAAATAGTAACCTACTAAAGAAAGATTATTGGAGTTGCATTTTTTTTCTAATTTTTTTAAGTAAATACATTTTTTCATTTTTATTATGGATTTTAATTATATATCGATGATCTATTGCATAATTAAATATCTATGAGTATGTTTGTATTAATTTATTTCCCGCTATTCAGTATTCCTGAAATGCCGGAAGAAATATTTACAAACCTAAAAAATCATTTTTATGAAGAAAATGAATTCACGTTATGGTTGGCAGCCCGATCTTCCCGACCACAGGGACTTCAGCTATGCAGCTACCCGGGCCGCTATTCGGAAATTACCCGGAAAGATAGACCTCAGGTCTGCCTGTCCGCCGGTTTATGACCAGGGTGACCTGGGCAGTTGCACGGCCAATGCCATCGGGGCCGCATTCGAATTTGAGTTGATGAAACAGAAGGTCCCTGAGTTCATGCCATCACGCCT
>JBEKST010000039.1:0-15338 GCA_049516815.1 Bacteroidales bacterium
GAAGGACCCGAACGGTCATGTCCAAAATGAACGATGATGACAGGAATGAGACTGCGTTTTAAACGAATCCGGTATTTACTTTTATTTTTTTTACTATTACTTATACAGAGTTTACAGGCAGCCTATGTGTTGATCCCGATGGATGAAACCCAGAAGAATCATTTGAAATCCTATGGTATTGCTTACTGGGTCCTGAAACATGATATTGAGGTTGACTGGCTGCTGAATTACCGTGGCGGTAGTTTCCTTACCCAATATTCAAAATCCATTGAAAATGAATGTGTGATCCGGGGTGTTTCCTTTGAAATTCTGGCAGATGTGCAGGCTGCCGCAATCCTGCAGGAAATCGCTGATCCACAGGTCAACATGGAAAACATCAAGCTTCACAAAGCCCCTAAGATCGCCGTTTATTCCCCAAAGAACAAATTGCCATGGGACGATGCTGTAACACTGGTACTAACTTATGCAGAAATCCCTTATGATGTGGTTTATGATGAGGAGATCATGTCAGGAGTTTTGCCTTTATATAACTGGCTTCACCTTCATCATGAGGATTTTACAGGTCAATACGGAAAATTCTGGGCCATTTACCGGAATTATCCGTGGTACCAGGAAGATGTAAGAACAAACGAGGATATCGCACATAAACTGGGCTTTCAAAAGGTTTCCCAACTTAAGCTTGCAGTTGCAGGGAAGATCCGGGATTTTGTTGCCGGAGGCGGGTATATGTTTGCCATGTGTTCAGCTCCCGACAGTTATGATATTGCCCTTGCAGCAGAAGGGGATGATATCTGCGATGTTATGTTCGACGGAGATCCTCCTGATCCAAATGCACAATCAAAGCTGGACTTCAGCAAATGCTTCGCATTTGAGAATTTCAAGCTCACCATGAATCCATATGTTTATGAAAAATCGAACATCGATGTGACGGATACGCGGCCAAGAAACCTTAATGAAACCAATGATTTTTTCACCCTTTTTGACTTCTCTGCCAAATGGGACCCTGTTCCCACCATGCTTTGCCAGGATCATGAGACCGTGATCAAGGGATTTATGGGGCAAACGACAGCCTTCAATGAAAAGACCATCAAATCATCGGTCACAATCATGGGTGAAAACAAAGGGCTTGGCGAAGCACGTTATATACATGGTGATTTCGGAAACGGTACATTCACCTTCCTGGGCGGCCATGATCCGGAAGATTACCAACATTTGGTCGGAGATCCGCCTACCGATCTGAGTTTGCATCCCAACTCGCCAGGATACCGTTTGATCTTGAATAATGTATTATTTCCTGCAGCAAAAAAGCAAAAAAGGAAAACCTGAGCACCTTTAGATTTTCTTGCGGTCATAAACCATAAAAGAATAGGCAAAACCCAGCTGATCGTCGAAAGGAATATCTTCCTTTGAAAGGATCTCCCATTCCTTAAAATTGATGACCGGAAAAAACACATCACCTTCAAATTCTTTATGAACCCATGTGAGGTAGAGACGATCAGTGTGAGGTAATAATTGTTGATAGATGGAGGCGCCACCGATGACAAAATTCTCCTCACTGGGGCTGCATTTATCCAGTGCTTCTTCCAACGAATAAACTACAGTACATCCTTCAAAAACTTCACCCGGTATATCAGTGAGCACTATATTCTCACGGTTGCGCAATGGTCGGACAGGTAATGATAGAAAGGTATTTTTCCCCATGATGACCTTATGTCCTGTTGTGATCTTTTTAAACCGTTTCAAATCTTCCGGAATATGCCAAAGAAGTTCATTGTTCTTCCCGATGGCGTAATTTTCTGCAATGGCAATGATGATCGATATCATGGTTTATTTTATGTTAAACGGATATCTGGCCTTTGATATGGGGATGGGCCTGATAATCCTGCAAACTGAAATCCGAAAACGAAAAACTTAAAATGTCATGGATTTCAGGGTTGATAATCATTTTTGGTAGCGGGAATGGCGTACGAGTCAGTTGAAGTTTTACCTGTTCGAGATGATTGAGATAGATATGGGCATCGCCGAGGGTATGAATGAACTCGCCTGGTTTCAGGCCTGTAACCTGGGCCATCATCATGGTCAATAAGGCATAGGAAGCGATGTTGAAAGGAACGCCCAGAAAAATATCGCAGCTGCGCTGGTACATCTGACAGGACAACTTATCGCCAGCAACATAAAACTGGAATAAAAGATGACATGGTGGTAATGCCATTTTATCGAGCTCACCTACATTCCATGCACTCACGATGTGTCTTCTTGAATCCGGATTATTTTTTATGGATTCCACCACACCAGCGATCTGGTCAACATGGGTTCCGTCGGGTTTGGGCCATGAACGCCACTGATATCCGTAAACCGGGCCCAGTTCCCCATCGGGTCTGGCCCATTCATCCCAGATGGTAATGCTATTTTCATGCAGATACTGAACATTGGTGCTGCCTTTCAGGAACCACAGCAGTTCATGGAGGATTGAGCGGAGATGAAGTTTTTTGGTGGTCAGTAAAGGAAATCCTTCCTGCAGATCAAAACGCATCTGGTAACCAAAAACGCTGATAGTGCCGGTTCCGGTGCGATCGGATTTTTTATATCCGTTTTTCAGGACATGATCGAGCAGGTCAAGATACTGTTGCATGCAAAATTATGAATTATGAATTATGCGATACTTCGAGTGTTTTGGGGTCATGTTTATGACGGAAGAAAACGGCAAACAAAACGGCAACAACCAGTGAATAAGCAGCGAATGTCAGCCAGATCCCTTTCCAGTTGTACTGGATTGCAGTGGGGTCAGAGCTAACTTTGAAATATTTGTCGATGATCAACCCGCTGATCCGGCTTCCCAGGAAAGCACCAAATCCGTTTGTCATTATCATAAAAAGTCCCTGGGCACTGGCTCTAATCCCGGGTTCACTCTGCGTTTCCACAAACAGGGAACCCGAAATATTGAAGAAGTCAAAAGCCATCCCATATATTATACAGGAAAGTACGATCATCCAAAGTTCTCCGGCAGGATTTCCATATGCGAAGAGGCCAAACCGCAGGACCCATGCTATCATGCTGAAGAGCATGACTTTTTTTATCCCGAATTTACGCAGGAAGAAAGGGATGGTGAGGATGAAAAGTGTTTCTGACATCTGGGAAATTGACATGATAATGGCCGGAAATTTTACAGCCACCAGATCCTTGTACTGTGCAAGTTTAGCAAAATCATGAAGGAAGGTATCGCCATAGGCGTTGGTCAATTGCAAACAGGCGCCGAGTAACATGCAGAAGATAAAGAACAATGCCATTTTTGTATTTTTAAAAAGAGAGAATGCTGTCAACCCGAGGGCGTCGATAACGGAATGTTTTTTTGCTTTTCCGAGGGGTGGACATTTCGGCATGGTAAAGGCGTACAATCCGAGGATAATGGATGCAGCGGAAGCTACATAAAATTGCAAGGCAGATTTTTCCAGCCGGGTAAGGCTGATAACCCAGAGAGCCATGATAAAACCGATGGTTCCCCAGACTCGGATTGGAGGATATTCTTTAATGATATCCATCCCTTTACTTTTCAGCGACGAGTAGGAAACAGTGATCGCCAATGCAATGGTGGGCATGTAACACATCATGTTGATGAGCATGATCCAGAACATGGCTGAAGGGCTGTTGATTATGGGAACAAAAAACAGGATGATCCCCCCCATTATGTGAAAGGATCCATAAAGCCGTTCAGCATTGACCCATTTGTCTGCGATAATGCCTGCAATACCTGGCATAAATAAGGAGGCAATTCCCATCGTAGAAAAGATTGCCCCAAATTCCGTGAACGACCAATGTTTTGTTTGAGAGCAATAGGCTCCGATTGTAAGCAACCAGGAACCCCATATGAAAAACTGCAAAAAATTCAAAAGGACCAAACGTTTCTTAATTCCCATCAGGATTCTTTTTTAGTTAATAGTTAGTTGAGGGAGATCCCGAATCGCTTCGCTCTCGGGATCCCTGCTTGCAGCAGGTAAGAATTCGACTAAAAAATTTTTCCGCACTAGTTTGAAAAATTTTAGTCTCATTGAGTTATTTCCGTTTTTTGAGTTCATCCCGGATCCGAACTGCTTTTTCATATTCTTCATTCTCAATGGCCGATTGAAGCATCTGATTCAGGTCCTCCAGGGAATATTCGGAATAAGAAGTTTCTTCAGGCAAGGTTTCATCTCCAGTGAGATCTTCTGGTTTGGCAGCTTCCTGGTCTTCTTCCATCAAAATACCGGCCGCCACCATTATATTTTCATAGGTATAAACTGGGCATCCGAAACGAATGGCAAGTGCGATGGCATCTGAAGTGCGGGAATCGATCTCCATTTCCTTTTTTCCGTTTGAACAAATCAGCACGGCATAAAAAACCCCTTCGCTGAATTTATTTATGATGACTTCCGAGATCCGGATACCAAACGATTCGGCAAATGTCTTAAACAGGTCATGAGTCAGCGGTCTGGGTGTCTTGATTTTTTCCAGTTCAATAGCAATGGATTGAGCTTCAAATCCCCCAATGATGATGGGCAGACGTCGTTTCCCATCCTTCTCCCCCAGGATCAGTGCATAGGCGCCACTCTGCGATTGGCTATAAGACATCCCGATAATTTCAAGCCTGATCTTTTCCATTTCCCACCTCTCGTTTCCTTAGTACAAACCTACATGAATTTTCTGTAAACGACAAATCATGCAGAAAAAATCTGTGTCATTTGAAAAATACTTAATACTTTTGCAACCGTTCCACACAGAAGCACAATTAAATACATTTATATGAAGAAAATAAGCCTACTTTTGGCGGGCTTTGCGTTGCCCTCATTAACTTTTGCCAGTGAGGCAGATCTGCCGATCCCCCCGTTGTCATCGAACCAGAACAACCTGCTGTTGTTCGGTTTTGCCATCTGCCTGCTGGGAATGTTGTTTGGTCTTTACCAGTTCCGGAAAGTCAAAAAACTGAAAGCACATTCCTCCATGCTGGATGTTGCAAAGGTCATCTTCGAGACTTGTAAGACCTACCTGATCCAGCAAGGAAAATTCCTGGTGATCCTTTTTCTTTTTATCGGACTTTGTATTGCTTTTTATTTCGGAGGACTTAAGCATAATTCCTTCGGGGGTGTACTGCTGATACTCAGTTGGACTGTGATCGGGATCCTCGGATCTTATGGTGTGGCATGGTTTGGTATCCGGATGAACACTCTGGCCAACAGCCGTATGGCTTTTGCCTCCCTCGAGCGCAAACCGATCAAGCTGCTCAACATCCCCCTCGATTCAGGGATGAGCATTGGTGTTATGCTGGTTTGCGTTGAGCTTATCATGATGCTTATCATTCTGCTCTTTGTTCCGCGGGAATATTCCGGTGCCAGTTTTATCGGCTTTGCCATCGGGGAATCGTTGGGCGCCTCGGCCCTCCGTATTGCCGGCGGGATTTTCACCAAGATCGCCGATATAGGTTCCGACCTGATGAAAGTCGTGTTCAAAATTAAAGAAGATGACCCGAGAAATCCCGGTGTCATCGCCGACTGTACGGGTGACAATGCCGGCGATAGCGTAGGACCTACTGCTGACGGTTTTGAAACCTATGGTGTAACAGGAGTAGCACTGATCTCATTCATCGTGCTCGCAGTTTCAAGCGTTGAAAACCAGATGCAACTTCTCACCTGGATTTTTGTGATGCGTATCCTGATGGTCATCACATCCATTTCCGCTTTTTATCTCAACAAAATCCTGAGCCAGGCCCTTTACAGCAAACAGGATGATCTCGATTTCGAGCGTCCGCTCACCAACCTGGTATGGATCACATCCATTCTCTCGATCATTATGACCTTCATTGCCAGCTATGTAATGATTGGTGACATGGCCAACAACCTCTGGCTTACGCTTTCTATCATCATCAGTTGCGGGACCCTGGGCGCAGCCCTGATCCCGGAATTTACCAAGATCTTTACCAGTCCAAAATCCAAGCATGTCAATGAAATCGTGACCGCATCCAAAGAAGGCGGCGCCTCCCTGAACATCCTTTCCGGACTTGTAGCCGGTAACTTCAGCGCTTTCTGGCAGGGCATGGTTTTCCTGGTTCTGATGTTCGTTGCCTATTTTGCCAGCACACACGGCTTGAACGCTTTCATGGGCTATCCGTCCATATTTGCCTTCGGATTGGTTGCATTCGGATTCCTGGGTATGGGGCCGGTCACCATTGCAGTTGACAGTTATGGACCTGTGACCGACAATGCACAATCGGTTTATGAACTGTCGCTGATTGAAGAAAACATTGCACAGAACACCAGTGATATCGAAAATGAATTCGGTTTCAAGCCTGATTTTGAAAAAGCCAAGCATTATCTTGAAGCTAACGATGGGGCAGGAAACACTTTTAAGGCAACAGCCAAGCCCGTACTGATCGGTACCGCTGTAGTCGGGGCCACTACGATGATCTTCTCCCTGATCCTTATCATCAAGAACAAATTCGGGATCAACCCGCAGGAAATTTTAAATATCCTGAATCCTTATACCGTACTTGGGTTCCTGATGGGCGGTGCTGTAATCTATTGGTTTACTGGCGCTTCAATCCAGGCCGTCACAACCGGCGCTTATCGTGCAGTGGAGTACATCAAGAGAAACATCCACCTGGATGAAAATGCAGAAAAGAAAGCATCCATGGCAACCTCCAAGGAAGTTGTGAAGATCTGTACCCAATATGCTCAGACGGGGATGTTCAACATCTTCATCGCCATTTTTTCATTTGCGCTTGCCATTGCGTTCTTCTCCGGTTATCGTGATACAGTAGCAACAGAGCCGAGTAAGATGTATGCAGCCGCTTCATTTTTTGTTGCTTACTTGCTTTCGATTGCCTTTTTCGGGCTATTCCAAGCTATTTTTATGGCAAATGCCGGCGGAGCCTGGGACAATGCAAAGAAAATTGTGGAAGTTGATATGAAGGAAAAGGGAACTCCCCTGCATGATGCGACGGTGATCGGTGATACAGTGGGTGATCCTTTTAAAGATACTTCTTCTGTTGCCATGAACCCGATCATTAAGTTCACAACATTGTTCGGACTTCTGGCCATGGAGATCGCAATTTCGCCAAACTTCTTCTCCATTGCTCCCTATATCGGAATTGTTTTCTTTGCTATCGCGCTTTTCTTTGTTTACCGTTCCTTCTATAAGATGCGGATAAAAAAATAAGGACGAATATCTTTTATCATTTTATTTTCTTAGAAAGCATCCTGACGATCCGGATGCTTTTTTTATTTGTTTGACTTGTACAATTCCGGGCAACCATTTGGAATATTTGTGTTATCATACTAGGTATTTGTATACAGAAGGCTGTTAAGGTGAGATGAAGGCATTACACGGTGAGGGAAACAGTGCAGAATCCATGTACATCAGGTACGCCCCGGTGTTGCTCAGCATATGCCTGCGTTATTGCGGAAACATAGCGGATGCCGAGGATGTGCTTCATGATGGTTTTATCAAGATCCTCCGCAATCTTTCGACATTCAGTCCCAGGGCAAATGGAACTTTTGAAGCCTGGATGAAAAGAATAATGGTGAATACGGCATTGAATCACATCCGTGACCATTCAAAAGAAAAGAAATTTCTTGACATTGATCCTCTCACAGAGCGGATCAGCAATGAAGAACCTGAAGGCACCTGGTTTGATGATCTTGCAGGAAAGATCAGCCAGGATAAGATAATTGAGATGATTTGTGAATTGCCTGCCGGATACAGGACCGTTTTTAACATGTTCGTTTTCGAGGATTACTCCCATCATGAGATCGCCGAATTTTTAGGCTGTACCGAGAATAATTCGAAATCTCAATTGTCAAAGGCCCGTGGCATGCTCAGGAAACGCTTGTACCAGTTTTATTTTAAGCAATTTGAACCCGATGAAAAAGCAAACAGACAAAGTTGATGATTTTTTCAGGAAGTCTTTGCAGGGCCATATCGTTATTCCTTCGGAGGCAGCGAAAGCAGGATTCCTGAAGGAGGCTGCAACCCTGGAAGAAAGAGGAAAAATCAGCAGGAAATGGTATTTTTACCTGTCGGCAGTCCTATTGCTTGTCTCGGCCAGTATAGGATTATTCATGTCCCGTCCTGTTCAGGAAATGAAAAAAACATCATCCGGCAATTTAAATTCACTGGTTTCAGGTTTCCATCATGATAATAAAGCAAAAACCGGCATCACAGTACGACCATCAGAACATAAAATAACCGAAAGACAAAATAGAGTATCAACAAATCTCATTCAGAAATCAGACAACAGGAAACATCAGGAATGCGATAAAAAGAATGTCCTGCTGGCTCAAACTGCAATCGTCCAAAGCAAGGAATTTGTCAAACCGGAGACATATTCAAATATCATTATAACCTACAGCTCAACAAATCCGCCTGAAGAACCCCAGGCCAAACAGCAGGCAGTTGAACTGCAAAGTACAGTATTTACAAAACCGGAACGGAAAGAAATGACTATGATGGATTCGTTGAAAATTCAACAGACTAAGTCAGCAGACGCCAACCTGGCGGAATATTCTCCAGCCGGCAATCCGAAACATGGATCAGGATCAAATCCAAAGAACTGGAATATAGCCATCGGGGTTTATTATGCGCCTGAATGGATGTTCAACACGCTGGAAGGTGAGAAATACGGAAACAATTTCGGGATAGGGGGAACTTTTCACTTCGGAAGGTATTCGATCCGGACCGGGGCAGGTTTATCCATCACGAAAGGAACAAATGAACTCGCAATAAATTACAATAAATACATTGGAAATTACAATAAGCTGGATTCCATACTTTTTGCCTGGAATGAAACGCATACTAAACTGATGCCCACTTTTTTCTTTTCCAATGAGAATGTGTGGGACAGCCTGATGAAGGTTGCTGATGCAAAAGTCGTAAAACGTTATACTTACCTGCAGGTTCCATTAATCCTGGGATATGATTTCTGGCAAAATGATCATTTTTCAATCGGACTAAGAGGCGGTCCGATCCTTTCTGTTCTTTTAAAAACAGAAGTACTTTCCGACAACTATGATCCCGGAAAGAATAAAATCATTCTGATTAACCGGATCGCACCTGAACGCATTCAAATCAACTGGCAGATCCTTGGTGGGATCAATACCACGTTTCATTTTTCCCACCGGCTCGGGTTTGAACTCGAACCTGAAATCCGGTACTATTTCAACTCGGTTTATGAGAAAAGTGCAATTAATAAAAAGCCATGGTCGGTTGGGGTTCATGCGGCTTTTATCGTAAGTCTATAGTATAACAAGCAAATCTGTCAGGCAACCTTTTAGATGCACCGGGTTTTTAAAGCAGAACATTTCCGGATAATGATTCAAACATAAAAACAAATAAAGTTATTCATTTTTAAAGCAACTAATATGAAAAAGCTACTTCTCCAATTCATTTTTCTGATGATCCTTTTTCCTGCGATGTCACAGACGATCATTATTGACGGTACCATAACCGATTCGGCAACGAGCAATCCAATCCCGAATCATGCCGTGACCCTTCAATCCGATTCTTCCGTGTCATATTATTATAATACGGTTTACACGAACCAATACGGGTTTTATGTTGACTCCTCGGTTGTTGTTCCAAACGGCAGCAGCGGGGTTATTTACGTGAGAACGGCAGACTGTAACAATAATATTCATCAGGCAACTGTATATTATACGCCTGCATCTTCACATTACACCCAGAATTTCCAGATCTGCAATTCTGTCGTTCCGTGTCATGCCATGTATACCTATTCCCATCCCACGGATAATCCATATTTGATCAATTTCCAGGATTTATCAACCGGAAACATAGTCTCATGGTTATGGAACTTCAGTGATCCGGCATCCGGGACCAATAACACTTCGACACTTCAGAACCCAAGTCATTATTATGCTTTCCCGGGACATTATTATGTCTGCCTCACTATCCATGGAATTGATAGTCTGTGCTATGATATGTATTGTGACACCGTTTTGGTCGATACCAATGCAGTACCTTGCCATGCAGCCTTTACCGTGAACCACGACAGTCTGAACGGCGAATATGCCTATCATTTCACTGATCAGTCCACCGGAAATATTTCTTATTGGTCATGGAATTTTGGGGATGGTCAATATTCTTCGTTGCAGAATCCTGATCACACCTATGCGCAGTCGGGTGTTTATATTGTGCATCTGCACATTGGCAGCATTGACAGTACCTGCAATGACAACTCCTTTGACACGTTATTCGTAGGGAATGGAACTGGCTGCCAGGCAAATTTTTATTACTATTCCGATTCCACAGGCACGAATCAAGTAGTGAATTTCTTTGACATCTCAACAGGTAACCCGACAAGCTGGATGTGGAATTTCGGCGACCCGGCTTCCGGGAGTAGCAATGTTTCAACCCTGCAGAACTCAATTCACACTTTCACTGTACCGGGAAGTTATAACGTTTGTCTGACAATTTCAGGTAATAGCTGTTCAAGCAGCTATTGCAAGTATGTTGTGATTCCGGATTCCGTAAATTACCATCAGATCTACGGACAGGTGTTTGCCGGTAATTTCCCTCTGCAGGAAGGACTTGCTGTTATCTTCAGCATGGATTCGAGCCAGAATAGCGTCCCTTATATTAATATGTGCACGATCGATTCGAGCGGTGTTTATTATTTCACGCAGGTCCCGGATGGAGACTATGTTATCAATGCGATCCCTGTTTTACCAAGCGGATATCTGCCGACCTACTATGGGGATGTGATCACGTGGGAACAGGCCACTCACATTATACTTGGGGTACCCAACAATCCTTACACCATTCATCTCGTTCCTGCCGGATCACTGGTTTCGGGGCCGGGATCCGCATCAGGACAAATCAAAACAGGTAAAATATCCAACTCTTTGATTGATAAAATCACCATGACCTTAATGGATGCCAATAAAAATCCAATTTCTTTCAGCAGGGTGAATACAAACGGTGAATTTGATTTCACGACACTGGATTATGGAATATATTATCTGCATCCTGAAATGGCAGGTATTACCAGCGACATCGTCATGATTGAAATCACCGCGGCAAATCCACATGTGGATGTGATAATGACATTCACTGGGAGCCGTATCCTGGGTACCGGTGACATAGGAACAGGGAAAGAAAAAGTATTTATATATCCTAACCCGGCGACAGATCTGCTGAAAGTTACCATCGACTTACAAAGTTCGACTGTGATCCGGATTGATGTTTGTACAATCAAAGGGCAGGTTGTTTATACTACTGCGAAATATGTCAATGAAGGACAATCAACAGTTGACCTTCCATTTTCAGGATTAAACGATGGAATATATGCCGTTAAGATTCATTCTGATGACGGGATCAATATTGTAAAGAGGGTGATTAAATCCAGGTAATATCTCCCTCTAATTATCTAAAAGCTGTCGGCAAATGCAGGCAGCTTTTTTTTGTATTGTGCAGGAATGTTGATACTTTTGTAATTCATTCCAACACTCATAAAAACAATAAAAGCAATGATTACCAACAATTTCGCAAGACGACACAACGGACCATCTGGAGATCAGGTCCCCGAAATGCTTAAAAAGATCGGCGTCGATTCATTAGACCAGCTCATCGAGGAAACCGTGCCTGCCAGTATCCGGATGAAGCTCCCATTGAATCTTCCCGAAGGCATGAATGAATATCAATACCTGAACCACCTTAAGATCATCGGATCCAAGAACAAGATTTTCAAGACCCTGATCGGGTTAGGTTATTATAATACGATCACGCCCGGTGTTATTTTGCGAAACATTCTTGAAAACCCGGGATGGTATACTTCCTATACTCCTTACCAGGCCGAGATCTCGCAGGGAAGGCTGGAAGCCCTCCTGAATTTCCAGACCGTTGTTTCCGATATGACCGGTATGCCTATTGCCAATGCTTCCTTGCTCGATGAAGGAACAGCTGCTGCAGAGGCCATGATCATGCTCTTCAATGCTCGGCCGAGGGAAGCCGTTAAGCGGGAAGCCAACCAGTTTTTTGTATCGATGGATCTTTTTCCCCAGAGCATCGATGTCATCAAGACCAGGGCGGTTCCACTGGGAATTGATCTGATATTCGGCAAACATGATGAATTTACATTTACAGATAAAATATTCGGTGCTGTGATACAGTACCCGAACCAGTTCGGAGCTATTGTTAATTACCGTGAGTTCACGGAGAAGGCACATCAGGCTGGCGCCGGAGTGGCCGTTGCTGCCGATATCCTCAGTCTTGCCCTGTTGACGCCTCCCGGCGAATGGGGCGCCGATGTTGTATTTGGATCCACCCAGCGATTCGGCATTCCGATGGGTTATGGAGGACCTCATGCTGCTTATTTTGCCACGAAAGAAGATTACAAACGGCAGATCCCCGGCAGGATCATCGGCATTTCGGTGGATGCCAACGGGAACCGGGCACTGCGAATGGCGCTGCAAACCCGTGAACAGCACATCAAACGCGAACGGGCTACTTCCAACATATGCACATCTCAGGTTCTGCTTGCAGTCATGGCTGGTTTCTATGCCGCCTGGCACGGACCAAAAGGAATCCGCCAAATCGCGCGTCACATCAACATCCTGTCGGGAGTTCTATCTCAGGAATTGCAGAAATATGGCTACCGGCAGTTGAATAGGTATTTCTTCGATACCCTGGTGATCCGGATACCGGAAGGAGCTTCCATCAAAACCATCAAACAGGCAGCGCTGAAGAATAAGATGAACTTCCGTTACATCGATGCAAAGACTATCGGGATCAGCGTTGACGAGACCACATCACTCGTAGACATTAACCTTATCTTATCTATTTTTGCCCAGGCTAATATCAAGACTTTCACCTCATTTGTTTGTGATCCTAAAGAATGTGAAAAAATTACCACAATCCCCGATAACCTGACCCGCACCTCTTCCTACCTGACACATAAAGTTTTCAATTCTTATCATTCGGAAACGGAGATGATGCGGTATATGAAGAAACTCGAGATCAAGGATCTTTCGCTGAACCGTTCGATGATCCCGCTGGGATCGTGTACAATGAAGCTGAATGCAGCTGCCGAGTTGTTCCACCTCAGCTGGCCGGAATTCGGGGCCATTCATCCCTTTGTTCCGAAAAACCAGGCAGAAGGATACCAATACCTGATCCAGGAACTGGCAAAGGATCTCTGCACCATTACCGGGTTTGACGCAATCTCCTTCATGCCCAATTCAGGCGCAGCAGGAGAATATGCAGGACTGATGGTCATCCGTCAATATCATCTCAGCCGTAAGGAAGGGCACCGGAATGTTTGCCTGATTCCTTCCTCTGCACATGGAACCAACCCTGCCAGCTCGGTGATGGCCGGGATGAAAGTAATTGTTGTGAACTGTGATGACAAGGGAAATATCGATCTTTCTGACCTTAGAGCAAAAGCCATCCAGTATAAAGAGAACCTGGGTGCTTTGATGGTCACTTACCCTTCTACCCATGGGGTATTTGAGGAAGAAATTCTTGAAATTGTTAAAGTCATTCATGAAAATGGCGGTCAGGTTTACATGGACGGTGCCAACATGAATGCCCAGGTGGGATTGACCAATCCAGGGATCATCGGGGCCGATGTTTGCCATCTTAACCTGCATAAAACATTTGCCATTCCGCATGGTGGCGGCGGACCGGGTGAAGGCCCGATCGGGGTTGCACAACATCTTGTTCCCTTCCTGCCGAAGCATGTGTTTGTAAAAACCGGGGGTGACAAAGGGATCACGGCTGTTGCTTCTGCACCATACGGCAGTGCTTTTATTCTCCCGATTTCCTATGGATATATCAAAATGATGGGCGGCAAAGGTTTGACTGAAGCCACCAAATATGCTATACTTAATGCTAATTACCTGAAATCCTGTCTTGAACCATATTACCCAATCCTTTATTCTGGCAGCAAAGGCCGGTGTGCTCATGAAATGATCGTTGATTGCAACGCTATTACCAAGGTATCCGGCATCGGGGCTATCGACATTGCAAAACGGCTGATGGATTATGGATTCCATGCTCCTACTGTGGCATTCCCGGTTCACGGCACGCTCATGGTTGAACCCACCGAAAGCGAGCCTTTTTATGAGTTGAACCGGTTGGTAGATGCTATGGTTGCCATTCATAAAGAAATCGATGAGATCGTTGAAGGAAAGGCTGACAGGGTGCTGAATGTGATCATGAAAGCGCCGCATACGGCACAGATGGTTACAGCAAATGAGTGGACTTTGCCCTATTCGCGGCAAAAAGCTGCTTATCCCCTTCCGTGGTCAGCCGAAGATAAATACTGGCCAACAGTCACCCGTATCGATGATGCCTTTGGCGACCGGAATTTAGTTTGCCGGTGTCAATGACAGGTGAGCTGGTGAACTGGTGAACTGGTGAACTGGTGAGTAAAAATATTTTGTAATATTATCACGAGTCATATTTTTTTTAGTTATTCCAAATTTTTCACTTCTGTATTCTTCATTTTTCATTCTTCATTCTTAATTGATTTTGGGCGTTCCCCTCCGGGTCGGGCTTTCCGTTCCAAGTCCTCGCTCGTTCCTCGCTCCGGGCTTTTCACTTCAATCCCTAACGCAATTTCGGCGTCAGGCATTGGGCATCAGATGCCGGATGATTGGTTTCCCCTTTTAATAAGAAATTGATGTTGCTGATCCGGGCAATTCCCGAGTCATTATGGAGCAGGGAGAGCCTGTTGAAATTCATGGAATATATGCGTTTCAGGAAAAGATCGGAATTATTACCGGGATTATCGTCCAAAAGTTTGGTTGTTTGAAGGGATGAAGAAAGGTAAAAAATATGATGGAAGAAGTTTGCAAATGGTATTAAAAAAGTCTTTACATTTAGCTGGTATAAAAAAACCCGTAACTTTACATTGGTTAAGACATAGTTATGTTACGCATTTACATGAGAGCGGAGTTGATATTCATTTTATACAATTACTACTAGGGCATAAGAGTACACATACGACAGAGATTTACACACATGTCAGCAATAAAAGCATTTAGCGGATTCGCAGTCCTTTTGATGAACTATAAGCAATTTATCCTGAAAAATAATATACTACGATGTATGATATCAGTAATTCAGAATACATCGCCACACGGATTATTTTTCAATCAAATAACACGAAACTCACTTTCGCCTTATTTAATTTTTCCTGTTATCAACACGCAATTGAGTTACGGTTGCAAGTAAGTTAGGCCTCATGTTTAAAAAACCATGAAAGCAAAGAAGAAACAGGAGAAAAAAGCAAATAATAGAGCAAAATTTGTTGAAGATGATTTGTTGTTTGGGAGTGATGAGAATCTTGCATT
>JBEKST010000040.1:0-24706 GCA_049516815.1 Bacteroidales bacterium
AAAGGGAAGAAAATCATTAAGTTCTTCATAAAACCGAATGAAAGCTATGTTCACTTTTATAGATTATCAAAACGCACTAATACAATTAGCCTTGCTGACAACCATCCTCATTAGCATAATCATGCCTCAAATGTTTCTTGGTTTCAGCTTTGAAAAACAAATCTACTCAGAAATTTGGTTTATAGAAAATTGACCGGGGTTTAGCGGATTTTCAAATGAAGGGTGGTGAGTATAAATCAGTTTATACGTGGTCAAAATCGACCGACAAAGGATAGTCACGTTGAGCGGCTTTTTCATTAAATCTTAATTTGCATTTTGTTTTAGTTCGAATAAGATATTGCATGATATGAAATTATTATGTATATTTGAATGTGTTTTCCCTGACCAATATTTAGTATGAAATAGATTTATCTAATCTTTCTTATGCTCCCAAAGATACTTTTCGCACAGGATTTCAGGAACATCATTACTGCCGGGCGCACCTATTATACCGACAGTATAAATAATCCCGATTATCTTGCAGGAATAAAAACAGATTCCGTCTTGTCCCTGGGAAATGGCGATACAATCTTTCTTGCAAACAATACCATCCGGCCATATCCACATTTTGATACCGCTGGCGGCATACTTGGAAGAAAGATCTATAAACAGAACGATGGCTGGTTTTATTTTTTTAATCTCTTTTGGGTTAAATTCCTCGCCGCTTGCGGCGAATAAGAAATAATTCCCGAAGATACCCCGCTGCTTGCGGCGGGGAGCTTCATTCGTAAATTTACCTATTCCTTTTAATAAAGAACAAGAAATGAAAATATTGCAGAAAAAAAAGATATTCTTTTTATCAATCGCAGTTTGCTTTTCTTCACATACTATTGCTCAGGTAGTAAAAACAGATTCCCTTACCGATACCATGGTGGGAAAAATAGATAATCAGGCGAATTTGCGTAAACAGAATGGATATTTTAACAATACCCAGGTCGGAATCGGGGTCAGGCTGGGCGCACCGGTTCTTTCCATCTCAACCGTAAATGGGTACCAGTTCATGCGGCATTTTTCACTGGGACTCGGGGCTGGATACACACATGTCAATTACCCGCTATGGGCATGGCGGAACTGGAAAACGGGCAGTGTAACAAGGAGCGACAATAAAGTCAGCGCTGACCTGTTCGACCTATTTATTCAACTACGGATATTTATCGGGAAACAAAAGATGCTGCCCATCGTCTTTTTCATGTTTGATATAGGATATTCGTTTTGCTTCAATCCCAAGGAACACAGCGTGACTCCGAAGGAATTACAGGACTGGCTGAACCGTTATCATACGGTCCATTCCTCCTCTACTGACAGCCTGATCACGACGAGCTACCGCGGAGGGGTTTATGGAGCGCCCGGGATCGGGCTGAAGACTTATATTCACCGGAATATCAGCCTGAATTTTTCGCTCCAGCTATTCTTTGTTATATATTCAATCAATGAAACCACACGGTTTGCTCCCTACGAATATTACAGTGCAGGTTCAAAATTGATATACCTGTGTCCGTTGTTCAAGGTCGGGATTGGATTTTAATAAAAATGTACCGGCTTCACTTAAAAATCAAACTACTTGACTTTTTTATTTTAATCGTAAATCTACCCATTCATTTTTATAAAGAACCATTATAGATATTGACTTTCCTATATTTTTCATATATTTGCTTAGAAAATAACCATTTAGAGATAGTATCAAGGAACGGTCTTTTACACTTTAAGGAGCTATCCGATAACACGCGAATCACTTTCGCTTTAGTTCTTGGTTCATATTATTAACACGAAATGGAGTTACGGTTACAGCTAAGTTAGAGGGCATTATTATTAAAACATGTTTATTCTTACTTGAGAAAAGATGAAATCCAGAATATTTTTCCGGTGATTATTTAAAGAGAAAATGAAAGGAGCCCAAAATGAAAACCATATTTTTTATTTTCTTTCTCGTGGCTGCCTCGGTATTTGGACAGCCAACAGGTACCTTATCAACAATTGTCAATGGAAATAGTGTTGTAATCAAGCTCGACTCAGCATGGAGGAATTGTGGATCTCAATATGAACAACAAATCATTTTTAACGGAGATAGTATAACATGGCTTCAGGTCGACTGGGGAATGAATTATGGATGTGAATGCATTTACAACTATTCCGTCACAGTTGACTCTCTGAATGCAGGTAACTACGTTGCAGCTGTCTATTACACATATGTGCATAATAACTGGATATATGATTCCATAACCGGAACCGGGTACTATACCCATATTCCATGTGATACAACATATCAGGGGTCTACTACTTTTACTATTCTATCTGTCTCATCCAATCCACCTTTTAAATCTGATTCATTTGCAAGTAATTGCCTGTTATCTTCCATCGAAAATCCTATTATTAATGAAAACTATCCTTACCCCAATCCAACTTATAACAGTATTTTTTTCGAGACAGTAAATAATGATGAAACACCCGAAATGTTTGATTTATATGGTCATGTAGTGAAAATGCGCTCAATTGAACGTATTGGAAATTTTATCCGATTGGATTTAACTGATTTCTCACCTGGAATCTATTATTTAAAATATTCTTCTAAGGTTTATAAAATCGTCAGATTATAATAATAACGCCCTCTAACGAGCATGCAGCCTCAATGCGGGGTTTGTCGGTAAGGAAAGTAGTTGTGGTTAATGAAATAGAAACAAAAAGCAAAGATAAAATCTGCTAAAACCCGCAATGCGGCTGCATGCGGAGCATTATATGCAAGTTTAAGAAAGAACATAGCGGACAGACAACAGAACCACTAAAGAACAACTTTGATAGTTCTTAAAAATATTTCGTAAAATTGAAACCACAAAAGTTAAGAACAGAAGCAACTCTAAAAAACATGGCGGTACCGAAAAGCCAAACGAGTAGGAACAAATCTTAAATTCAATTAAAATGAAAAAAATCAATCTTATTTTCGGAGCAATATTATCTGTTTCATTGATTATGATAGTTTCGTCCTGCAAACACAAAAAAGAGAGTCCTGTAACACCTGAACGAAAAATTGAAATTGCTCTTGATGAGTTTGTGTCGAAACTTATTTTAAACCCGCCTAGTACAACTGACATTTCCGATAGGATCAAAAATTATCTAATCATAAATTCTAATTCTTTTTTTGGTGCGACGGTTGCCTTATTAGACAGTACAAATAAAGCTTATTACAGTCCTTATTGGTATAGAAAAAACAACACCCTTGAGGTAAAAAACCTGGCAGATAGCGCTTACCATATTAATAAGCAATTATGGCTTCGTCAAGCTATTGATGGGGGCAAGCCAATATGGACTGATCCTTATTTTGATGCTGGCGGTGGAGATATATGGATGAAAACACGGTCTGTTCCTGTTTATATTAATGGTAAAATTATAGCAGTGGCAACTACAGATCTATCGCTTGAATAACCAAACAGGTATAATGATATATAATTTGATTACTCAAGCGTTAATCTAAAAGCAAAAAAAAATAACCAGCCCATAACTATAATACTCCCCAAAATTAGGACAGCAAGTTAAGGTGGAAAATAAACCTTTAAATTAGCTGTCAACCGCCACACGTTTTGCATTACGAATTAACGAACGTAAAACGACTATTCCGGATCATCAGTGGTTACGCTATTTGAAATAATTAAAAACTAATTGCCATTGACTTACAATGAGCACAACCGCGAATAAGCCGGCAACCTCAATGCGGGGTTTTTCCTGTGACAACCATTGATCAACTTGTTTATGATAGCTGAAAATCTATGAGTTCAACTATACCTTTGTGGTGAAAAAGATGTCAAATTATAGAAATACAAACAAAAAATCCAGACAATTGAAAAAAACATTTCTGATTTTAACCCTCCTTCTGATCTCATTGTGCTCTGGGAAAGGACAAACCCCATTCT
The DNA here is from genome assembly GCA_049516815.1 of Bacteroidales bacterium. Taxonomy (GTDB): domain Bacteria; phylum Bacteroidota; class Bacteroidia; order Bacteroidales; family FEN-979; genus FEN-979. The sequence goes on from JBEKST010000040.1 coordinate 3,942, forward strand.
ATAGCTGCATTATCAATTTTGAGGATAACCCCTGCTGGGAGGGGTCTTATTACAATGTTAATATCCCATTTTCAAACAATATCTGGCAGGTATGTATACCTCATAAAACGATGTTCGATAGCGCCTATTCTTCCCCGAATGCAATCCTCACAGACAGTACCGGACCATACCCCGTTAATAACATATCTAGCTTCATCATTAAATTTATCCCGCAAGGGTATTGTATGTGTGCACCCGTCATCGGGGCATCTTATAAATTTGACAGCGATACACTGAAAGACTTCGGGCGGATTGAGTTTTCATTGGATCACGGCATGACCTGGCTCAATGCCTTATCGGACACAGTCATCCCTGATAACTACTGGATAACTCCGAAACCCGCCCTAACAGGAAGGATCCATCAATGGAGAGAATTCCTTGCCTTTATACCGGGTTATTCCACGATCGATACTCTTTACTATCGATTCACCTTCATCAGCGACAGCATCCAGACGAATCAGGACGGATGGATGCTAGATGACATCAAGCTGATCATTCATACCGAAGGCATACAGGATATCGGATCTCGGAATGAAATTAATATCTATCCAAATCCTGCAACTGATAAAATAACCATTGAAACATCTGAAGTATCAATAAAAGGCACTTTGAAAATTATGAATATTGAGGGGCAGCCACTTCTCATGCGCCAAAGTACCACGGTAAAAACACAACTTGACATATCAAATCTGCCCAATGGGATTTATTTTGTGCGGCTGACCAATGAAAGGACGGTGACGATGGTGAAATTCATTAAGAATTAAAGTTAAGCGATTTGTAAGTGCAAGAAAATCAATATTAATAACCACCACCTTATAAGATACAACAACAGATGAAGTAATAAAGGAAGATGAAAAAGTGCTAATAGATTGTAAGACAGGTCTATGCAAATCTATCTTTGTAATCCTGATAATTCAGAAGTGGTTTTATATTAAACATGTCATTCTTTGCACTTTTCAGAACTATAAATTTTACCTTTAGCCTTCTCAAATGCTTCTTTCCCTTCAGTAAAAGAAAAATACATTAATCCTAATGCTCCAATACTATCTGCGTATGCAAACCCTGTAAATTCATATAGAAGACTTGACACAAGCAAAACAAGCGACATGTAGATACAAACCTTTGTACAATTTGCATCAGAAATAATGGGATCAGAGGATAATTGTTTTCCTACTCGTTTTTTTGCAATTACAAGACAAATCATCACAACAATAGAGATCAACGAAATGATGATACCCCAAAATGTTGTTTCAGGCTTATGCTTGTAAATAATGTTTAAAATAGTTCCGATAAGTAGTCCGGCGGACAGCAAGTAAAATCCTGTACCCGTTATTTTCAGAGCATTTATCTCAAATCTATTTCTAGAACTATCAGGATATTCTCTGATGCGTAAAATCATAACGGCAATTCCAATACCTGACATAACTTCTATGAAACTATCAGCCCCAAAACCGAATAAGGAAAGAGTTTCATCTTGATAACCCATTATCATTGATATAATACCCTCAATAATATTGTAGAAAATAGTAAACAAACTCAATAGATAAGCCTTTTTGTAGAGTTTGATTTCTTGTTCCATGTTTTTACCTGTTTTAGTAATCTACGTCAGGGAAGATCGGTTATTAATAAGTCGAAATGAATTGTTCAATTGCCGTCCTTATTTCATCCCTTACTTTAACTGCCAGTGGATTTAAGGTGCCTTTTTCCAATCCAGCACTGATTGCTTCAAACTTGTCACCTGCCAATTGATTCAATAGGGCTTCAGCCATCTGGCTGCGAGCTTAATTGTGAATGCAAACGAATAATACTTTTATCTTCTCTATTTGTGTTTTCTCTTGGTTAGAATTCAATCGTGAAAATACGATAGAATTTCATTCACAAATAGATACCAATATTAACTTATTATTAAACAACCAAGGATGAATTAATGTTGTTCTTGTGGAAAATACCTGCGTTTGAAGTAAAAGGAAAGGTTAACCAGACTGATCAAAACGGGAACTTCTACGAGCGGGCCAATAACGGCAGCAAATGCTACTCCTGAATTAATGCCGAAAACAGCAACCGCTACTGCTATAGCCAGTTCAAAGTTATTGCTTGCAGCCGTGAATGAGAGGGTCGCAGTTTTTTCGTAACCGGCACCAATTCGTTTACCCATGAAAAACGAAACGATGAACATAACCACAAAATAGATTACTAATGGAATCGCAATGCGGACAACATCCAATGGAATTTTGACGATGTATTCTCCTTTCAGGGAAAACATTACGATTATTGTGAAAAGCAACGCAATCAGTGTGATTGGGCTGATCTTGGGTATAAACTTTCGCTCATACCAGTCTTTGCTTTTTATTTTGATCAGGCTGAATCTCGTTATTATTCCTGCAATGAATGGTATTCCAAGGTAAATAAACACACTTTTAGCGATCTGGCCTATGGTAATATCTACGGTAAATGTTTTTAATCCCAACCAAGAAGGCAGGATTGTTAAGAATAAATAAGCATAAACGGAAAAGAACAAAACTTGAAAGATGGAGTTAAGAGCAACCAATCCGGCACAATATTCCCGATCCCCTTTGGCCAGATCATTCCAAACGATCACCATGGCAATACATCTTGCAAGTCCAATTAAAATCAATCCCGCCATGTATTCAGGATATCCCCGAAGGAATATTATTGCCAGAACAAACATGAATATTGGACCTATGATCCAGTTTTGAACCAATGAGAGCAAAAGGACTTTAACATTTTTAAATACATCTCCCAGTTCCTCATATCTTACTTTTGCAAGTGGGGGATACATCATCAGGATAAGTCCGATTGCAATTGGGATATTGGTAGTGCCTACCTGAAAATGATTCCAAAAACCAACTAACTCTGGAAAAAAATATCCCGAAGACACTCCTACAAACATGGCCAGAAAAATCCATAAGGTCAGAAACCGGTCTAAAAAAGTCAGACGTTTTTTTGAAGGACTCATAAATTATATTCGTAAAATTGATTTAAAATTTGGCTTATTTACGGGCGGTTACTGTTATACTAAAAATCCCTATGCTTTTGTCTTTAAACTGTTTTAATTTGGCATCGGAGAGATAATTCAATAACAATTCATCAGGTAATTCAATTTCCTTTTCCTTGTTTATCTCAATGTTTTGGAATCCAGAATGCATTATGATTTCTATGTAATCCTCTTTCTGAATGGCTCCCGCAACGCAACCTGCATACATAATCGCATCATCTTTTAATCCTTTCGGAAGAGTCCCTTTCAGGACAACATCAGATATGCTGAAATGACCATCCTGTTTTAAAACCCGATATATTTCAGAAAAGGCTTTTTTCTTATCTGGAACGAGGTTCAGAACGCAATTACTCACTACTACATCAATGGTATCAGAGGCAATGGGTATTTCTTCAATATCTCCGTTGAAAAATTCAACATTGGTAAACCCCAGTTTTTTGACATTTTCTCTTGCTTTTTCCAGCATCGTATCACTAAAATCCAATCCAAGGACTTTTCCCGTTTCTCTTACAATGGCACGAGCAACAAAACAATCATTTCCTGCTCCTGATCCTAAATCAAGCACTGTGTCCCCTTCCTTAATGTGGGCGAATTGCGTTGGAATTCCGCAACCAAGTCCAAGGTCGGCATCGGGATTGTATCCTTTCAGGTTTTCATAGTTTTCACTGAAGACAGTGTAATCAACATCACAACAGCCACCTGACCCGCAGCATGAAGTCTCATTTTCCTTCTTTGATTGTTGGGCAATTTGACTGTATTTGTCTTTTACAATCTCTTTGATGTCTTTCTTATGAATATTCATATATCATTTGTTTAATAAGGTTTTCAATAGGTTTATTTTTTCTCTTTTGGTGTTATCATGCATGGGCAAGGTCCATTAAGTGGCTGATATTTTCCAGATTTCATCGGCAAGCCATCTTTTTCCCAATCTGCAATTCCACTTACAAGACTGGCAATATGTTCATATCCCCTTGATCTCAAAAAGACTGCATATTTTTTACTCCATAATCCCACGGCATCAGCCAAGATCAATGGTCGATCTAATGGGAGAGTAGTCCAATTATCTTCAAAATCGGAATGTGAAAGATAGATTATATGTTCAATTCCAAATGTTAGTATCTCTGTTTCTAATTCTTCACGCAGATCTACAAGTAAAGCACCTTGCTGTAATAAATTCGGAACTTCTCGTGGCATTGGAAAAGGAATATTATCGATCTTGAGGCAACAGGTTTGGAATATATCTTTCATTCAGTCAAACCTTATTTGATTGTGACAAATACGATTGTTTCCAAAAATCCGTGAAAAGTGTTTGAGCTCTTTTCCAGTTTTCTGGTTCGATACAGTATCGAATCTTCGGAGGTTCAATACATCCTTGGATTAGTCCCGAATCTTTAAGTTCTTTCAAATGTTGAGAAACAGTAGCTTGAGCTATTGGTAGTTCTTCCACGATCTCACCACAAAAACAAGTATCCATGGAAGCAAGAAGTTTAACAATAGCAATTCTGGCTGGATGGCTCAGTGCCTTTGCATATCGAGCCAATTGAATCTCTTCTTCCTTATAATTTGTGCTTGTATATGCCATAATAATTGTTTATCGCAAATATACGATAAGTTTTTAATTCGAAATTAAAGCGAATAATAAATTTTGTTTAGGTCTGATCTATCGATGCATTATCTTTACAGTTTAACCCATTTGTGAAAAATGAAAACACTATTTTTCGATCTTTCTGGAGCCCTGACCATGATCTGGGGTATTGCTCATCTATTCCCCACAAAAAATGTAGTAAAGAATTTCGGAGATATCTCGATAGATAACAAAAGGATCATTACCATGGAATGGATCATTGAAGGGATCAGCTTGATATTCATTGGAATGCTAACTATTCTGATTACATCAATAGATAATTCAAATAAGATTTCACAAGTTATCTATTTGAGCATTATAGTGATGCTGGTCACCCTTAGCATTGTCTCATTTTTTACTGGATTCAAGGTCAAGTTTTTTCCTTATAAGCTTTGTCCATTGATATTTCTTACTTCGGCAATTCTGATTCTATTGGGATTGATTTGATCTTTTAGAACACTGACTATTGCAAAAACACTACCTTATGGATATTGAAATACATTTGCATAAGTTCATTAAAGCTTAACTGCCTTTATTAGATAGCGATGCTTCTAATTTGGAGAGTCTTTGAAAGGTTGGCCAATTGCTTTACGACAAAGAATCAAAAATAATAAATAAAAAAGGAAATGATTATGAAACTTTCACTTCCAGCAAAAACTATATTACTCCCCTCTCCAGTGCTCATCATTGGAACATATGGCTCCGATGGCAGGCCTAATATCATGACTGCAGCTTGGGGAGGAATCGCATCAAGCAAACCGCCATGTATCAGTGTGTCTCTCAGGGAAGCGACGCTTACTTATCACAACATCAAACAGACCGAAGCATTCACTGTGAATATTCCTTCTGAAAAGTATCTCAAAGAGGCCGACTTTGTCGGTATGGTGTCGGGAAGAGAGTGCGATAAATTCAAAGAGACTGGCCTTACCCTGGAAAAGAGTAAACTGGTCAATGCCCCAATCGTAAAAGAATTTCCCTATGCCCTTGAATGTAAACTGGTCAGACAGATTGATCTTGGCCGGCATACAATGTTCATTGGAGAAATTGTCGGAATGGTAGCTGATAGTGAGGTTCTAAATCCAAATCAACTTCCAGACATCGAGAAGGTAAGGCCAATGCTGTTTGGTTCATTCGGCAGTATGGCGTATTATAATATAGGCGACAAACTTGGCGATGCATTCTCCGTCGGAAACGAATTAAAACAAAGTATGATTTAAAATATTTTTATCCTGGCCGCAAGTTTTTCTGTTTCTGGTTGTCAAATAAGAAACGTTAATGTTCAACCAAAAAAAACAACATGAAAACAATGTTCAAAACCATGCTGCCGCTAGGCCTGCTACTTGTGTTTGCTTTATCCGGGTACTCCCAGAACAACACAACAGTCACTGCAAAAGAAACAAAAACCAATAAGACTGCCACCTGTTGTGGAAAGGTTGCCGATAAGAACTGTACCGGTGTTTTTGATAACAACCGTAACTGTGTCCAAGGCAATGAAAATCTTGGCTGTTGCGAACAAGGTAACAATTGTGGCTCCAGAACCGGTAACTGTTCCACTTCTTGTAAAAGCAATACCAATTGTAATGGCTCCCGGCATCCTCAAGGTAGCGGGAATCAGAACAATACCCCTGCCAAGACCCCTGCCCCCCCAAAGTAATAACGGAACTTTACAGATCAGGCTGAATTTCATATTAAATTTAGCCTGACCTTTGCTTTTCTATTATCGGCAAAAAATGACTGATACCGAACTGATCCAGGGAATACTACGGCGTGATCGCCAGGCTTTTCAGTACCTGCTTGATAAATATCAGAAACAGGTGGTTAAAACAGCATATTATTTTACGGGCAATATGGAAGATGCGGAGGACCTTTCACAGGAAATATTCATAGAAATCATGGATTCGGCAAGGGCATTCCGCCATTCAGCGTCTTTATCGACATGGATCTATCGTATCACAGTCAACCGCTCCCTGAACCTGATTAAAAGAAATAATAGAAGGGAGATATTTCACCGGATTGGCAACTTCTTAAACGAAGACAAGAACAGGAAAAACCAGGTAATAGAGCTTGCCACTGAAAATACACCTGCAGAGAATAATGAAACAAGAAAGTTGCTGAACCAGGCTATCGGTTCACTCTCCGAAAATCAACGTATTGCATTTGTCCTCAGCAAATATGAGGATCTGCCGTACAGGGAGATCTGTGAAGTCATGAACTTAAGCCTGTCATCGGTGGAATCACTTATACATCGTGCAAAAATCAACCTTCAGAATAAGTTATCGGTTCACTTTCCCGAATTAAAAAGAACTGAATCATGAACTGCAATTTTATTAGAAACAATCTTTTCACAATCGTGGAAAACGAGCTTCCGGAAGCTGAAATGACCAAAGTCAGGGAACATATTGCAGGATGCACCTCATGTTCTGCCCTGATAGTTTCCTTTTCATCCATCATGGATGTGATTGAAAAAGACAGGAAAACAGAACATAACCCTTTTCTTGCTACCAGGATACTTCAGAAGATGGAATCACACAGAACCACCGGTGATCGCAGATTTTTATTTCACATACCCAGGGTGCTTCAGCCTGTTCTTGCCGTGACCCTGGTCTTACTGGCTGTCCTGACTGGTTTTTTTGCTGGCAGGCAGGGAAAGAACCTCAATCGCATTTCGGCATATGAAAGAAATTTAAATAAAATGAAAACCGACTTGTTCATTTCCGAATTGAATGACGAAGACAAAATATTGAAATTATATAAATAATCTTCGAACCATGAATTATTTCAATAAATACAGGGTAGTGTTCTGGATCATGATCCTGATGATAGTGATCAATATTTCAGGCTTGACAAGTTTCTATTTTTATTACAAGGCCAACAAAACCACTGTCGCTGATACAGCGAGCTGCAATGCGACCTGTAGGTTTCTTGATGAACAACTGGCAATGAGCACAGCCCAGTCGGTAAAGGTCTCCGAAATAAATAAAAAATTCAGGGAGAAGACTGAACCTGTTGTTACTGAAATTAAAAACATCCGCACAGCCCTGCTCGATGAGCTCACTTCGGAAAAGACCGACACTGCCAAGCTGAACCAGTATACAGAGAAAATAGGGGAACTGCAAAAACAATTACAGAAGGCAGCCATTGTGCAGTTTCAGCAACTGAAACAAATATGTACTCCCAGCCAATGCCTCAAATTATCAGACATTTTTTCCGAGGTCTACTGCTGTCGGAAAACGGGGCAGGAAGAGGGGAAAAAAATGCAGCAACAATCCCACAAAAAACAATGCTGTTCAGATAGCGGAAATATGCATTAAAATTCAGCCGCTTTCTGAAAATCCCATATTATAGAAAAGTTAGATAATTGGTCAGTTAAGTGTCGGGAGGTGGAAATCAAAGTTCAATAATCCACCAAAGCACGGATTGAGATAGATCTTGATATCTGAAGGGTCATTTATCCAATTCAAACCTGAACAGGTGGTTTCCTTCACCCCATCTGACAATTTCACAATTTCTAAGATCCGGGATTATAATACTTCTTCAATGGTCTCTTTGTAGATCACGCCTCTTTCCTTCAATCCTTCTAACATATAGCTCACACACACCGGATCCCTTCCGATAAATTCGGGCACCGAAATTCCTTTCCTTGTATAAAATCCATCGGCGATCATCCGAACTGCTACAGTTGCGGTATAACCCGTAGTACGGGCCATGGAATGAACCGCAGTGACCGGGTCGTATTTATCAAAAAGATCCCAGGTGTACTGCAGGGTTTTATTGCCTTTCTTCCCCCTGACGATCACCTTCATAATGGTGATGTCGACTTCACCCGGTTTGAGTTTCCATAGTGGGAAAAGAAGTTTTGCGGTCATGTCGATAGGAAGGATTTCCCGGCCGTTGATCTCCACGGGGTCCTGGCTAAAAAAGCCAGTTTCGCGAAGCAGTGCCATTTTTGAAATATGGCCGGGATAGCGAAGTGTTTTTTCCTTCATGTTCTTTGCCTTTACGGTGAAAGCCAGTGAACGCAGTCCATCGGTATTGAAGGCTTCCAGGGTGCCGATGCCTGGGAAGTTCACCAACTCGGGGTCAGAGAGGGCAGAGCGTGTGACGAGGATCCCGTTCTCAATATATCTTGCCGGACGGGTGTACTCTTCAATAACATCCACTGGAGAGAAAACGGCCTTGTACTCATACGGCCATTCGCGGATCTCCGGGAGCCCGCCCACGAAATAAAGCACTTCTTCCGTTTCATCCAGGAGGCTGTCGGCATACCCGATGAGGATGTTACACATCCCGGGAGCCACACCGCAATCCATGACTGCAATCACATTGTTTTTCTTCGCCGTTGCATCCATTTGAAAAGGATCTTCGATAAAGAAGGCAATATCCACGATGTTCTTCCCGGCTTCAATAACCGATTTAAAAGTATTATATCCCAGGAAGCCCGGGAGCGCATTGACCACCATATCATAGTTTTTCACAAGGTCGCTGATGGCTGAAGGATCCGAAAGGTCCCTTTGCAGGGTCACGATGGGAAATTTTGCTCCCGCTTCCGCCAGTGAAGCAGGATTCCTGTCGGCGAGCGTAACCTCGAAACGGGGATCTTTTGCAAGGTCGATGGCCATGGGACCTCCAACTAGGCCGGCACCGAGAACGATAATTTTCATGGATCAGGGATTTATCTGTTAAATTATTCGAGATGTGCTGAACAAACATTCCGGACACTTTCATAAACATCGGCTATCCAGAGGTGGAAAGGAACAAGGGAGATCTTGAAAGCCATACGTAGCGAAAATGAAAAATTATGGTTTAATGAAGGTGACTTTATTAAGAAAGGAGCGATACGTATGTATATTTTTCCAGGTTAGCCCGCCATCTGTAGTTTTTTGTATGGATCCTTTTTTAGGCCATCCCGGCAGAGTTCCCACAACGATAGCAAGCTGACTGTTGAAAGCGTCTATCCCCACGTTAAATTCACCATTGGAAACTGCTGGCTGGGAAACCCAGGCAGAACCCCCATTAGTGGTCAGAAAGATTTGGCTTAAATCAAGAGCCCCCCACCATGTCTGGGGATTGAGCATGACTAAGTGGTTAATGTCTGCTCCTAATACACCACCGGTGTGGAGGATTGAATCATTGCTCCAGGTCAATCCTCCATCTGTGCTGAACATGTAATGCGCCTTTCCTCCATACACCACGATCGTATGCCCTGATGCCGCAACACCGATCCATTCGTGCCGGTTGTAATCATCTGCCGGGAATACCGTATCCCAGGTAGCACCCCCGTCCTTAGTATATCCTATATATCCCCTGGATTCACCCGGAATGTCGCCACTCTTTCCGGCAACATAAACATTCTGAGAATTGATTGCCCAGATTCCCTGCATTAATCCTTCCCGGAATATGGTCGTATCATACCTTCTCCATGTATTTCCGTTATCAAATGAATTATAGACGGTTCCACCGGAACCACTAATCCATATGTTGTTTTTGTTCACAATGGAAATGGCTGACAGCAAGGTTGATGTTTTATTTTCCGGGAGCTGCAAACGTATCCATGTTTTACCCCCATCAAGACTTCTCAGGATGACATTCCCGGAACAGACTGCCCAAATGGTATTTTCATCAACCGCCCATATATCACTGACATCGACATCTTTTAAAGCATCATTTCCCAACCCTTGCCGCTCCCAAGTTTCCCCACTGTCAGCAGAATACAGAATCATGCCATAACCTGTACTGTCCATCGCCCCTGCAACCCAGGCATAAGGTTTTCTTTCAACCGATTGAGGGTTATTATCGTTTTTGCTGCAGCTGACGACGATGCAAACTATAATCATCACCAAAGAAAATAAAGGGCTGTATCTTTTCATTTTTGTTGTTTTGTTGCTGATTATTCCGTCTACAAAAATAAGAAACCACCGGGAAATTTAAAGAGGTTATACCGATACGGAACAAGTTTGCAAAATCTTAGCTACTGTTCCTAACGGCATTACTGCATCTAAAAGAAAAATGCTTTGCATTTTTATTAAGATGCAGTATAAAAATTCAATCCGATGAAGAAGAATGACGACAACGCTGTTAAAAGAAATCCTCCGATGAATCCGCCAGTCTTACTACCGAACCGAAGTCCGGCAAAAACCATAATGTATATCCAGCAACTCCCGATCAGAAATGTTAAGGCTAATTACAGTAGAAATATTGATGAAAGCATCTTATCAAACTGTACGAAGCATCATTTGCTGATGGGAATTTCTTTGCATTCGTATTTCCTTATCCATTGTCCGTTTATGTCCCTGACCTCTGCGAAAGCGATATTCCCCTTCGTCCACCAGATAAGTTCACGGTCATCGGTATACCTCACGCCAGATGCCGACATAACTTGCGGTAACGTATATTCCTTGCCGCTGGGAAGGGTCACTTTAACGAAATCGAGACTACGGTCGGACAATATAAAATACCTTGCGATGATACGATCTCCACGGTCACTTTCGTATATTACCGGGGTTCCCCCACATACTGTGAGCGCCACAGGATTCCTTTTCCCGACACATCCGCATAATAATACCCCCAGCAAACTTATAAAAACTATGATACGTTGATACTTCGACATGAAACTTCCAATCGCTTTTTCAAATAATGAATCCAAATTTATTACGCTTAATAACCTCAACCATAATCAAAAATAGTAAAATTATTAAACAATCTTAGATCAATCTTTCAGGCACCTGATCGAAAACGCATTCACTTTGCTTGACGGATAGATAGAAACGCTCGGATCGATATCATTCATCCCATATGCATATGCCTTCGTGCTTTCGAATAAGGTTGATGACCAGAAGAAGGTAGCAAATCCCTGATAATCCCACCCTTTGTTGATGTGTCTTGCTCCGGACAACAATGCATTAAATCCTGAATATCCGGAATATTTTAAAGGGCTTCCTGCAAATGCATTGTTGATGTAATTGGCGAATAATATATTCCAGTCGTCTTCTGTCGGTATATGCCAGGCAGGAGGACAAAATCCCTGATCGCCGGGAGTATCATCATATTGCATGAGTTCGTCCCATTGATAAAGGCCTCCCAAACTTGTACAGTTCGTCGGATTGTCATTATAACAATACTTCTCCGCTATGCAGTTGTCCCTTTGATCCTGTGATGAAGCGAGTATGGTTCCATAATTCAGGTTTGAGGCGAACCAGCATTGTGAGCCGATCTGGACAATCTGATAGACCTTATTATCTCGAATATCCGTTATCGGGTTTCCGCAATTGACAATTGATAATGGATAATTGATAATATGGGTGTGGGCGAGGGCGCTGCACATGGCTGCATTAGTATAGGTGTAGGTGATAATCTTCGTGCCAATGCCTGCTGTTGCAGGGTCAAAGATACCTGTCAGAGAATTAACTCCCGGTCCCGAATATGTTCCTCCCAAAGGAATTCCGCCTTTCAACTTAATTGGTTTTGCATTGACTGTTGTGATTGTATCGAAGCAGGAAGTAAAGGTAACTATTGGAGCTAATGATCCGCTCATTATAATCTTTGTTGAACTTGCAGGATTACCGGTAACACAATTCAGGTTCGATATCATAATACAACGAACGCTGTCGTCATTTGCAGGGTTATAGGTGTATGTGTTTGAGTTTGTGCCGGCATTGGCACCATTTACTTTCCACTGGTAAGCAGGCGCCGATCCACCATTTGTTGGCGTCGCAGTGAAAGTGACTGACGATCCCGGACAGAATGGATTGGATACTGCGGTGGTGCTGACTCCTGCGGTTAATACTGTATTTACAACCATTGTGATAGTGCTGCTGGATGCTGGATTACCGGATGTACATAATTCGGATGAAGTAAGAATACAATAAACCTGGTCACCGTTTGCCGGGTAATAGGTATAGACAGAGCTATTAGTTCCGGAATTGATCCCGTTTACTTTCCATTGGTAAGATGGTGTTGTCCCTCCATACGTGGGTGTTGCAGTAAATGTAACCGGACTTCCCTGGCAGCAAGGATTTTCAGATGCAGCGATGGAAATAGCTACAGGCAGTATCGGATTTACAATCATGGTGATTCCGTTGGAAGTCGCAGGGTTGTTTGATATGCACTCTGTAAGTGAAGAAGTCAATATACAGGTTACAACATTATTATTCACAGGAATATAAGTGAAGCCTGACGAATCTGTACCTAAATTTATCCCGTTCACCTTCCATTGATAAGCCGGGGTCGTTCCGCCATAAGCTGGTGTTGCTGTATAGGTAACCTGTGTTCCTGAACATACATTATTGGAAGAGGCAGTGATGGTCACATTCACAGGCAGACCTGGAGTGGTGGTGACAATATAATCAGCAGGAGCGCCTGCATCACATCCATCGGTATCCGTATACATGAGATAGATATGCTGAGTTCCGGCAGTATTCCATGTCACTGTAACCGTATTATCTGTGGTTGTGCCTCCTGATGTGATCACTCCACCGGCAGAAATGCTCCATTGGTAATTTGTTTTGCCTGCTGCTGTTGAATAGACATTTCCTGTTGATATAACGCAGGAAGAAGCAGGTCCCGTAATGGTGGGAACCGGAAGAGGATTAACATTAACGTTAACTATTGCAGGAGCAACTCCAGTGCATCCATTGACATTCGTATAATTCACTGATACCGTCTGCAGTCCAGTTGTATTCCAGGTCACTGCCACTGAATTATCTGCCGGGGTTCCACCGGCAGTTATAATGCCTCCTGAAGATATATTCCAGGAATAATTGCTCATGCCCGGCTGTGTCGTATAAATATTATCAGCGTTTAAACATACCTGGTCAGGTCCATTTACTGTAATAAGAGGATAAGGGTTCACTGTCACCGGAAAAGACGGAGAGATGTTGCCATTGCAAAAGGATTTGAAAGCATATACCGAAAACGATCCTGAAACGGAAGTTGCGGTGTATGTAACAGTGATTATGTTGGTGTTGCTCCCTGAAGTGATGATCACGCCGGGAGGCAAATTCCAATGATATCCGGTAGCGTCGGTAACAGGATTTACCGAGTATATCTTCCCCGTATCTCCCTGGCATACAGGTGATGGTCCCGTAATAGGGCCAGGTGCCGGCAGGCAGTTTTCCAGCAAAGTACCAACAAAACCGCAAATGAATCCCTTATTCGGGTGGATAAAATAAAGATGCTCCAAAGTAACATTGGTACCGGATGTTTCCTGTGTCCATGTTGCGCCACCATCAGTAGTTTTCATTATAATGCCTGGCGTTCCCACACAGTAACCGGCCTGTGAATTAAAGAACCAAAGTCCCTCAAAGTTTGTAGTTGTCCCGGTATTCAGAACCTGCCAGGTCTGACCGCCATTAAAAGATTTTGCCACATATCCGTTGTAGCCGCAAACATAACCGGTATCCACAGTCAGAAAAGAAATATCGGTAAGGTTTGAACCGCCACTTCCGGGCAGTTGATTCCATGTCAGGCCCCCATCGGTTGTTTTAAAAATTAACATGTTATCGCCGTCGCAATAACCTATTTGTGGAGTGGGAAATGAAAACTTACGCAGCCAATATGATCCTGTGTTTTGCTGGACCCATGTCGTCCCACCGTTTGTTGTTCTGCAAATACGTTCATCCTGCCCGCAGATAAAACCTGTATCCGGATTTAAGAAATAGACACCACGTAATACTCTGTTAGTCGGAGAATTAATGACCGACCAGGTATTTCCGGCATTGATCGTTTTGACAATGACACCACCCCAGCCTACAGAATACCCTATGGAAGCTGTCGGGAAACGAATGTCTGCCAGGGGGTTTGTTGTACCGGTAGGTATTGTTTGCCAGGTTATGCCTCCGTCAGATGATTCAAGTATGGGACCATCCGAGACCGGGATATATGCATGGAGCGTATCCGTAAATGTAATTGCAAAAAAGTTCTGAGTAGTGGGCATAGGAGCAGGGTACCATTGCGCCTGTAAAATAAACGGATAACAAAAAATGCCGATGAAGAATAAAATATGCTTCATATTATGAGAAACCCATCAGAAAAATACATCCCGCAAAAAAAATGATACATGACAGCGTTTATTTAAAGCTTAAACCATGACCGGACCGCATAGAAGAACTATGATCAGAAAGAGTTAAACCAAAAAATAGAGAATTCTTTTCATGTAGTCGGTGTCGGGTAAGGCAAATATAATGAATTATCCCATTACATTACAGACTGTAAAAAAAGTTTCGGGTTGTCTGATGACTATAGGATAAATTTATCCCTGGTGGAAGATAATAATAACCGGACTAAAGATATGACCCATCAGGTGAGTTAATCGATATTTTGGGAAAAGGCGGATTGCGTACTATTTGGAACTATTGATCCTCGCTGTTCAACTCATGTTCAATAATTGGTTTTCAAGGTCATTATAAGCTCCTACTTTATTTCTGTTTTACTTGATTATTCCTTCCTGCCGAAGAAACCTGCAATTCAATTTGAACCGGTCAAATCAAATCAATTAACTTTGTTTTAATAATTAAACAAAAATGAAAACATTATTACATTGCTTATTAAAAATATTGAGACTATTAATTGGCGTCATTTGTCTTCCTTCTTTTGCCCTCGCTCAATGGAGTCCGCCTGTTAACCTATCTCCCAATGCCATAAACGCATTATTAAATGAAAGTATGGGTTCGTGCATAGGTGTCAGCAGTGATACGGTACATGTAATTTGGGCAGACAGGCTAAGCTCAAAAAAAGGTGCAATCTACTATACACAATCGACAGATACCGGATTAACATGGAGTACTCCTGTTGCAATAACAGACTTAAATCGCAATGCCTGGAATCCTGCAATTGCCGTTAATGGTTCAAGTTTACACGTGGTCTGGAGGGAAATCGACACAGTTAATGGACACCGTTCTTCATGGTACAGACACTCTTTGGATGGGGGAAATACATGGGGAACGATAAGTGTCCTTGATACCGTTATTGCAGATTGGCCCGCAGTTACAGTATCCGGTAATAAAGTTTATGTTGCAAATGATATTGTAACATCCGCTTCTCCTTATAATACAGAAATATTTTTCCTGCGGTCTTTAGATAATGGTGCAACATGGAGCACACACCAGCAACTTACTTTTTCCACAGGTCGTTCAGAAGATGAAGCCATCACGGCTCAGGGTCCTCATGTCTTCATGTCCTGGAACGATAACAGAAACAGTACAATGCAAATTTACTACAAGCATTCGGCAGATTATGGTGTAACCTGGGGTCCTGATGTTTTAATAAACAGTGAACCTTCTTACGGCACAATGGTTAGTGCTGATGGCGCTTACATAGATATTCCCTCTGCAGGCGCTCCCTCCGGCCATTATCAAATACATTTGAATCAGTCTGCTGATACAGGTGAAACATGGGGCGCAGATATGAATTTAACCAATGACCCTGCCAATACATATTACTATCCCTATATGGTTCGTGATAGCGATGATTTACACATGACGTATATAAAATCAGGCACTGGTGGACAGTATCTGCATTCCGGTGATGGAGGAATAACCTGGGATACTCCATATAACATGGGCAATAGTCAGATCACACCATTTATTGCTTACGCGGGTTGTGTGTTGCATGTAATCATACCTGATTCCGGTCATATAAATTACATACGCAATCCTACGGGAAATACTGGACCACATTGCATCAATACCACCGGGATTTCATCTCATACAACACAAGATGTAAACGTGAAAGTTTATCCTAATCCTTCTGCCTCGCAAAGAATATTAGAAATTTCTTCTTCAGAAAAGTTACAAAATGTCATATTGAAAGTTTTTGATCTGGCCGGACAAGAGATACTAAGCTCATCTTTTAGTAATAACAATAAAGTAATCCTTGGTAGAGATAAGCTTAAGAGTGGAATTTATTTTTACAAGGTATTTCAAAAAGAAAAAATAATCGCAATAGGGAAAATGGTGGTAGAATAGTCAGCGTTAACCCCTAAAAACAACCTTAATCAACGATTCGTTTGCCTCCAGTATAAAGTTATTCTGTTCTGTTTCGCTTGCGGTTCCCATCGATGGGTTGATGTTTTTTAAGTCCTGCTTGAAAAGCATTATAAAATCCTCGACCTAGCAAAATTTTTCTATAATTTTATCCTGTGATACCATAAGATTCTTCCTGACATGAATAATAGCAACATTTTTAATTGATTAAATCAAGTCCGTATTATTGTGATGACCCAATTTATTTAATTGAATATACCGATACGGAACAAGTTTGCAAAATCTTAGCTACTGTTCCTATCGGCATTACTGCATCTAAAAGAAAAATGCTTTGCATTTTTATTAAGATGCAGTATAATTAACATGAGCGTTAAAAAATAAATTGGAACTAATTAAGGGATTCAAGCAACTTTATATAAAATTTTTTGTCTTATTGTAACATTCAAATTCTTATCCCATGAAAAAGATCTTTACCTTCTTTGTATTCATCACCCTTTGCCTGATGAGTAATCGGCTTTCCGCTGAAAACGACAGCATCACCTGCACATTTTTCATGTATCCCAAAGCACCAGTGGGATGTTATACCTATGTGTCTTACCAGGGCAATGCTTCCGGTTCTGCTACCTTTAACTGGAATTTTGATGGCGGGGTCATTATATCCGGTTCAGGGCCGGGCCCATATTACATCAAATGGGATACAATCGGTATAAAAACAGTGACCCTGAATGTTATTTACAATTCACAATCGTGCAATAGTTCCAGAACCATCCATATCATCCCACTTCCTCAGGTTTACTCGGTTACCGGAGGCGGGAGCTATCAATACGGAGGCCAGGGTGTTCACATCGGGCTAAGCGGTTCGCAGCTCTCCTGTGGCTATTATCTTTTTTTAAACGGCAGTACGCAAAGTTTTGCCAACATGGAGGGCACAGGAAATGCGCTTGATTTCGGCCTATTTACCACTGCAGGAACATATACCTGTAAAGCCAAGTTTGACAGTACATCCGGCGCCTGCATGACCAGTATGAATGATAGTGCCGTTGTCATTGTTTCCGGGTATGTACCAACCCCATATCTTTGCATTGTAACCTATGATACTGCATCCCAAAAGAACATGGTTGTCTGGAATAAATACTCCGGGCAGCACATTGCCCATTTCAATGTTTACAGGCAAACTTACATGGAAAACCAATATATAAAGGTCGGAGAAGTTCCCTTTACCAACTTCAGCACATATGTGGATAACACGGCTAATCCCGTCATAATGGCATACAAATATGAACTATCAGCAACGGATTCACTTGGAAATGAATCAGCAAAAAGTTCGTATCATAAAACAGTCCACCTGGAAGTGAGTCCGGGCGTGACCGGGTTTAATCTTATCTGGAATGCCTATGAGGGATTTACATTTTCCACCTATAAGATTCACCGGAAACTTGGGACAGGTCCCTGGCAATTGATCGATTCGATAGCAAACGATAATATATCCTATACCGATCTTTACGTAACAACGGGTATGGCTTTCTATTATATAGAAGTAATACGGATTTACCCTTGCAATCCATCCCTGAAATCAGGAATCTACGAATCAGTTATCTCCAATGTCGGGACTTCCGCCCCATTTGGAATCAAAGAAAATCAGAATCCCGAGATCCTGGTTTATCCCAATCCTGCCAGGCAGTACCTGAATATCTTAATTAACCAGACAGGGCAAACAACGGGATCTATTGAACTCTATTCAATGGATGGACGGAAATATTTTGATAAAGAACTTACCCAGTCTAAAACTGTCCTTGATATTTCAGGTCTTCCTACCGGGTTATATCTTCTGAAAATAATAAGGGATCAATCGATGGTCGTAAGGAAAATTTTCAAAGAATAGTATTCTGCCCTTCTCCTCACAGGGAATAACTCTATAAATCCCGATATGATATAAAAAGACCTGGCCAAGACCGGGTCTTTTTTGTTATTTTGGCTGGATAAAGGATTTTTCAAAAGTGGTAGATTTTATTGAGAAATTTGAAATTCATTTCTTTTTTCATCCCGTATCTTTTTCTCAATGATTCTCAAATTAGCTCGATCCAATGAGCGTCATGTACAATAAAAGAAATATCTATCCTCATGATACATTATTCACAAATAAGTTATAATTTAGCATAACAACTCAGCCAAACTACTGAAAAATTCAGTAGTATATTTTTACTGCTCGATTTTATTCATCCTTAAATCAAAAATCATGAAAAAATTTTCTTTACTTCTTTCCTTTGTCATGCTGGGATTTCTGAATATCATCTGGGCTCAGGATGCTCCCTCCGGCAAAGCAGCCCCGCAAAATTATTTTAAATTCCAGGCACGGCTCAAAGTTGGCCTCGGACAAACCTTTACGGCGTTACCAATGAAATTTGATGATATGGTGCTAAAAAATGCTGGTGACACCAATGGATATCAATACGATAAAATGTTCACCGGCTTGAAAAACGATGTCTTGAAAACAAATTGGGGAATTTACGGCGGAGGCAATTTTGACTTCTATTTCCATCCAAATTTCGGAGTCGGACTTGACGTGGATTACTTCAGCAACAAGTTGAAGTTTGATACACCTTCTGCGCTGAATGACTACCTGGAAAAAAATTCCAATACTTCCATGACGGAAACCAACCGCAAAAACCAATCCTTTATTTTTGTAGGAATTGGACCCAGCTTCAAATTGTTTACTAATGAACATTGGGATGTGGATTTGAACCTGCGCGGTGGATTAAGCCATTTGAACATGGGATCACTTATAGTTTCAATGAATGGAATGAGGGAAGACCTCAATTTTTACCGGGATACTATATTGAATTTTGACTACAACAAATCCCTGAACGTTATTGGCGCAAAGATCGGTCTCTATGGAAATTACTGGTTTAATTCGTTTATCGGGATCACCATGGGAGTTGATTTCATTCATTCTTTTGTATCCGCAAGCAAAATCAAGGACGATGCCGACTTCCTCTTTCAATACAAAGATCCTCAGAATTTCTTAAGGTCAGACGGAACATTAAACGGATACCGCTACTTTGACGGAGTAAATCATTTGGACAGCTATCATCCAAAGACCATGAACGTAAACCACTTCTCTGCTTCCATAGGGGTCGTATTCAGAGTAGTGCCGGCTGCCCCTAAGGGAAAAACCAAAGACATCATCGTGCTGGTAAAAGATTCCCTGACTTCTATCCCGGTAGCCGATGTTGATGTGAGCCTCAGAGACAAAAAAGGAGCAGTTCTTTTGACCAAGAAAACAGAACCTAACGGGAAAGTAACCTTCGCAAATGTGGTACCCGGAGATTATATGGTTTCCGGTGTAAAGGGCGAATTGCTAACCAATAAAGCATTGATCGACAAAGAAGAATTCAACAAGCGCGGAAAATCAATCTATAAGGAACTTTTACTGAAAGACCTGAAGTTCATCTTGGCAGGCGTTACCGTTCAGTGTAAAAACGGGGACAAACCCATCAGTAATGTAAATATTGAACTGACGAATAAAACGATAGGAAATGTTGAAACTGCTGTTTCGGATGAGACAGGTAAATTTAGTTTCAATCTGGAACAAAACACCGATTATTCCATTGTGGGAAATAAAGAAGGATATTTTTCCGGCATCCAGGAAATTACTACAAAAGGGCTAAATCGCAGCAAGACGTTATACGTAAAACTGATTTTGTGTGTGGAAGAATTAAAACCGGACCAGATCTTTGTTCTGCCCATTTACTACGATTTCGATAAATGTGACATCCGCAAAGATGCTTCTGTTGAGTTAAACCGTTTGACAGACCTGATGCAAAAATACCCAAAAATGGAAATCGAACTTTCTTCTCATACTGACCAGAGAGGTACCGATGCTTACAACGACAAATTATCACAATGCCGTGCCGAAAGCGCAGTTGCCTATATCATCGGGAAAGGAATCAGCAAAGACAGGATCACAGCCAAGGGATATGGGAAGAGGCATCTGATAGAGGATTGCACCAAGGTTGCAGGCTGTCCTACCGGTTCAACAGGCGATTGCCCGTGTCATCAGCTCAACAGGAGAACCGAAGTGAAGATCATTAAGATGTAAGGAACGAAA
>JBEKST010000041.1:0-17486 GCA_049516815.1 Bacteroidales bacterium
TGGGTGCGCGCGACAGCTACGTTCTTAGCTACAGCACTGATGGGGCAAGATTCATCGGGAGGGCGCGCTCGTCGAGAATCTGCTGACGCGCTTGCTGTTGAGACAAGGTGCCCGACTCTATGGGGCGATGATTTCAAATCACTTACTGCCTCTGCGATGCCCGCCAACTATTGAAGTCTGTGGAACCCCGAGGCTTGGCCGGCTACATTTTGTCTACAATCATTGTGATGCGGCCCTCGGCGGCAAGACGGGCGCGCTCACGGCGAGCCTGTGACGGAACGTTCTGCGCGGCCTGCTTGTCCGCGCGTCAATTTTCCGCGGCCGCGAAGGATCGCCGCCAATAGGCGAACGTTTTCCGAACCATCCTCCAGAGAAGCCGTTCGATCGCGATCACCAGGGCCAGGACGAGCACTCCTGCAAGCGCCAGCCACCATTTCAGATGAGCCAATGCTGCGATGTAGGCCCTGCTATCACTCAAGGTGGTCCACTCCTCCGTGATGCGCCCGTCGACGATGCGCCAGATAGTGGTGCCACGAACTTCGACCCGTGCTCCAGTCGGAGGAAGACCTTGATAGCCGGAGCCGGTATGGGTTCCTCGAAAGATCCATAGAACGGCCACCTTGTCCCCTTCGGCGACCATTTGCTGGACGGTGATCCGGAGGTCTGGAAATGCCTTCTTCTCGGCGTGGACCCAGCTCTGGTCTGTCTTGAGGTCCGCCGATCTGTGAATTCCGCGGTTTTGGAAATCCGGCGCGTAGATCTCGTCCGCCACCTGAAACTTTCCTTGGTTGAAGATCTCATCGAATACGCGCATGACCACGGCTTTGTTCCTGGCCTGGATCGAGCCATCTGGAGTTGGCTGTCCCTGGGCCAACAACAAGGCGCTGGTCAGGAAACACGGGGCGAGGACGGACAGCAGGCGCACGGCAACCTCCAGGCTGATGATTTTCATGGGATTGTATCTTTTTTTATCCTGAATTTCAAAAATAACTAAATTTACAGCCGATAAGAACCTATACCGATCTGCATGTTTGTCAATTCGTTATTATTTCTTTACCTCTTCCTTCCGGTTACCCTTTTTTTTGTCTACATTTCATCCAACAAATTAAAGAACATTTTTCTTCTTCTTGCCAGTTTCATTTTTTATGCATGGGGAGGGGTTTCTTTTCTTTCGGTTTTGGTGGGTTCCACGATCGTGAATTACCTCACCGGACTGGCAATAGGAAGGGCCAAAACTACAGGTTTCCGGAAAACCTGGTTGACGGTCGGAATTTTACTGAATATACTCCCGTTGCTTCTTTTCAAATATACCGGCTTTTTCAAAGACAACCTGAATATCCTAGTTACACATTTAGGAATGAATCCCCTGATGATACGGACCTTCGTACTTCCCCTGGGGATTTCTTTTTACTCATTTAAAGCCATCACTTACCTTGTAAGTATTCACCGCAGGGAGACTCCTGTCCAGCGGAATTATGCAGACCTTGCATTGTATATTTCATTCTTTCCGTCTGTCCTTGCCGGCCCGATCGACCGCTACCGCAATTTCCTGCCACAACTCCATAATCGCAAGCCCACTGCCGAACAGTTCGCTTCCGGGATCCGTAGATTTGCCATTGGTCTTGGGAAGAAGGTACTGATAGCCAATTCCATTGCGGTTGTCTCGAATGAATTATTTAATGGTCCGGTTTCGAATCTGAGCGTACCCCTTGCCTGGCTGGGTGTTATCTGTTATGCCTTGCAGATTTATTATGATTTCTCAGGCTATACGGATATGGCGATCGGCCTGGGAAAGATGTTCGGTTTTGAACTTATGGAAAATTTTAATTTCCCTTATATCTCAAAATCCATTAAAGAATTCTGGCAGCGGTGGCATATCTCATTATCTACCTGGTTAAGGGATTATCTCTTCCTCCCATTGGCTTATTCCACATCGCGGAAGCTGAAAAAAGAAAGATACTTTTCCATACGGGCAGACCAGGTTATTTATATGATCGCTATTTCCATTACTTTCCTGGTTTGCGGATTCTGGCATGGTGCTGCATGGAATTTCATCGCATGGGGGCTGATTCATGGATTCCTGCTGATCCTGGAGCAGTTGGGATTGGGCCGTTTACTGAAGAAGATATATAAACCACTCCGGCATCTATATGCACTTTTCTTCCTTTTGATCTCCTGGGTATTCTTCCGGACAGTATCCCTGTCGGATGCTTTCCATTATACCGGGGTGCTTTTCGGGATTGGAGGGAAACCTGATTGTTGCGATACTGGGCACCACACGGGCCTTCTCTATCATAGCCGGGTGGTTCAGGAAAAGAAACGATAATCCGGTAAAGGCGCTACGCATTGTTTCTGTCAATTTTTATGAGCTATTATCGATCCTTTTAGTGATCCTGATCCTGGCAGCATCATCGCTGTTCCTGGTCGCCGGGACAAATAATCCTTTTATCTATTTTAAATTTTAAAATGAAACGGACTCATCATATCTATTCGATCATCCTGATGGTATTCTTTTTCATCATGATCTTATTTGTGATGATGAATGATCTGTTTTATTTTTATTCTCCTCCGCAGGTGCTGGTGATGGAAAAACGAAACCTTTCCAGGAAACCCATTTTCGACATCAAAAGACTGGATCTTTATCCTACAGCTTACAACCGGTTTTATGAAGACCGCTTCCCTTTCAGAGCTAAATTTATTGATTATTATGCCGGAGTTATCTGCCTGAGATTCTTTCACCGGTCACCTTATCCTGAAAAGGTTGATCTGGGCAAGAAGGGATGGATGTATTTTGTTAATGAAGGGGCTATCTACCGTGGAACGTTTGCACTCTCCGAAGACCAGATCAGGCAGATCGTAACCGAAGTGCATAACCGGGCCGCTTATTATCATGAAAAAGGTATTAAATTCTACATGGCGATACCGCCTATCAAGCAAGAGATATACCCGGAATACCTGCCCCGGAATTATTATAAGTTACCTGGAAAGAATGTCACCGAAAAGATCATTGACCTGATCAGCAAGGATACCCTGGTGAAGTTGGTTGACATGAAAAGTGCCCTCGTGAAAGCCAAGAAGTTTGGTCGTCTTTATTATAAGACCGATAACCATTGGAATGCACTTGGAGGGTACTATGGATACCTTGCAGTCATGAATCGTATGAAGCAGGATTTCCCTTCCCTTCACCCGCTGGATACTTCTGATTTTACAATGCAAGTACATATCGTCAAGGGGAAGAATATGGCTGAGAACATGAACATCACGGATTATATTCAGGATGAAGATCTGATTCCGCACATGAAATTAGAGCGGGCAAAAGAAGGGAAACAAAGAGGGTATAAACCCCGTCCTACGTTTCCTTACCCGCAGGAATTTGAGATTGTACGCGAGGTGGAAAATTCCGGTATGCCTATTGTGGTCATTGTCCGTGATTCTTATTTCTATGGGATGATGCCTTATATCATTGAAAATTTCCGGAAGACAGTTATCCTGTATGATACTTTTACATACGGTATCTTTGACGATGCAATCCGGATCGAAAAACCTGATCTTGTCTTTTACATGATCTACGAGCCGCACCTGCCCAATCTTATCGGGATCGACTTGTGGTAATCATTCGATTGTCATTTCGTAGATCTCGCCAATAATATCATTTTTCGGAAAAGGAATATTATCTTGCTGGTAGGTTGAACCTACCCACCACCTTGTATTGTGGAATTCCTGTGTGATTATTATCAGCATCTGGTTATTAGGGATCGAGGTATTGGCCTGGTTCACATAGCCGACAACCCTGAGTTTATCTTTTGAAGGCCCGATACGCCAGATGATCTCGGTGGGTTCCCAGTCGATCTGGAAATAGTAATAAGGAGAACCGAATAGTTCGTCATCTGGTTCAGGAGTTTTTTCCGTGATGGCACGATAGGTTTTATCCCAGCGGTGAGCCCAGAACGTCTGTCCATTGTAGGAGATGGTCTGACAGCCATCTTTAAAGTCTCTGGGCTCCCAGCAAGCCATATCCCAATTGGTACAGCATACTTCGATCTTATCATCATCGGCAAGGATCTCTTCCGGTAAAGGAATATTCCAGTTTCCCAGGTGATCCGGATCGTCGATCCCATTATTGTAAGCCGGGGGTAGCAGGTATGATGGGCAATAAGGAACGGTTTTCAGGATCTCAAAATCGATTTCCGAATAGCCGACATTTTTCACCCGTTTATCATTCGATCCTCCATAATAATTGGCCATATACCCTTCTTTGCTGCAATCCCGGCGGAGGTTCCAATCTGCCTGCCCTTGCGTGATAAGCCAGATCGCATTTGTCAACCCGTTCCAAAGGTTATTCCGGTTCAGCAGTTCTGTGAGTTTCGCTTTAACAGTCCATTTCCCATAAGTAAAACCATGACGTGATATCACACCTACATTTTCCTTGGACCATTTTCCAAATTCGCAACCCGGGTTCCGGATCACGATCTTATGACTGGCAGGGTCGGAAGCAACGGTCTTACAGGGATCTTTAGACACCGTAGGAATTGTTCCGATCAGTTCTTCTTTTGTAAAGAAACAGCGGTTCCAGTTGTAATCCATTTTCGAATAATTGTCTTTCAGTACATCTGCAATTACCGGAATGTTGTTCATCCGCGTGGAAGGATCAATATAATGGCCGAACTGTTCAAAGGAAGCTGTACGGTAAAGGTTTGAATCCGTTCCGCAGGTTTTGCAATAGTATTTTGTGGCATGTGCCGGGTCAAAGATTTCATTTTGGATATAAATTCCGGCGCCAGGATCTGGTTTTGCGATCACCTTGAGCAAGTCCGGTGACTTCTGCACGATGGTATTTTTTAATTTTCGTCCTTCCCCGTAAAGGAAATAAAAATAAGGGTTAATAAATGTGTTGTTTTCAATAACCGATATATTTTGAACACCTTGGGGAATCTTATTCCCACTAATGTTGTCGGCGGTTGTCACAATTAAAAGAAAGCTGTAGTTCCCTACCCGGGGATTTCTTTTCCATCTGTCGTTCTTTCCATCCGCATAATAGCGCTTTTCATTTCTCGGGTTCCCCACAATCCGGAAATGGTCGCTGACCTGGTGAAACTCTTGATCGGCAGGAATTTCCCCGGTTTTTTTAAAGGTTTGGGAGACATCTTCCCAACTCCCGTAAAAATTTTCCCAGGCGTTGATATTTTGCTTTGTAGTATCGTTTTCATCCGTTTCGGGGAACTTGTAAGACTCGTTCTGATAGAAGATCTTATAAAAAAATTTCTGAGGAATTTTACTGGTATTCTTTATGCAGAAGGAAAATTCAAACTGGCCTTCCCTGACCTGGTTTTGTGTTGGGATAATAAATCCTTCAGTGATGGCATTGGAATAATCGAGTACAAGAGATTTATTGTAGTTTACCGCCCGGGTTTCGTTTCCTGCCGAATCGGTGTGCCAGTTGACAACCGGAATAAAATCACGGATGATAAATTGTTCGGAAACGGTTTCAACGGATCTCGGGGCATTGCTGCAACTTAACAGGAAAAAGGAAATTATCCCATTAATGATCAACAAGATCAGCGCCCATGGGATTGTCGTAATTTTCATTTTGCGGAACAAGGTAACAAGATGTGTCATTTTTCAGTGTTCTGGAAGGTAACTACCTGGATGGTTCCCGGCAAGGCAGGAAGGTCGATGAATTCCTTGCATTCTTTTGTCTTTGGATCTTTTTTCTTACAGTTTTTTCCTATCACAAGAAAGGAAGTCAGCCCGGATTCTACCAGCATTGCCGGGAAAAGCCTGAGAATTTCAAAGTATTTAGGATTAAAGTTCTTTTCATAACCCGTAAAGTCCATGTTGGCGATGACCTGAAAGGTGGAGTCGTTGAACCGGATCTCCTTGAGATCGTATCGCCAGTCGCGGTTATATCGGAATACCTTTACCTTCCCGCTGTTGTCAAAGGCACCAGTGAGAAATTCGTCTGATGGTTTCAGGGTATCTAACCCAATGGTTTTACCTACGCGATTTTGTTTTTCACTGAAACAAGGGATGAACGACCGGCTTGCCAGATCGAACCGCAGAAGTGACCAGGAATAGCCTGTTTTTGATTTTTTTCTGGCGACTGTAAGCAAGATGTCTTGCGGATATTTTTGAAGAAAGCGCCCTGGTGTGATCTTTAAATCGTTTTGCTGTGAATTCCATTGTTTCAGCGGATCGCTGTCGCCCGAAGCCAGGACTGACAAGGGCTCCTTTCTGCCCCTTTCGAAACGGAACACTTTCCACGACCCATCGGCGGCTGTTGCCAGAATTTCCGTGATCTTATTACCATCCAAGTCGGCAGCAATGAGGTGTGAGGTGCCGGCAGTAAAAGGATTAATCATGGTTTTCAGCAATGTTTTAAACGAGGCATGAACAGTATTGCCGGAACAGGCATCCCGGGTTTTCTCAAATTCTCCAACTACGACACCTTTGGGACCGGATAAAAGCAGTTGGGTAGTACCACCATCCGTAAAGCAACCGGAAATGATATCAGCCGAATGAAAAAAGTTGGATTGTATATCGGGTGGTATCACCGGGGTTATTTTCCTGAACTCCTTATCATCCCTGCAAAATGTAAAAAGTTCAGCTTTACCGTCTTTATTGATTACCAGTAGGTCTTCCGTTCCCCGGTTATCAGAAATAAAATGCCCGGAGAAGATCCGGTCGTAGGGGCTGATATCGCCTTCTTTTATTTTCCCATTTTTTATGAGAAAGGATGAGTTCCCGTTGTTAATCTCTTCTTTTCCTAAAAAATGAAAAGGATAAGGAGGGAAATTGAATTTCGGGGTAAACGCAACCCCGCGGCTCAGATCGACCAGGGTAGAATCTCCTCTGCGGGGTTTCTGCCCGCCAAAAACGAAGTAAAAATCATCGATGAGGAAATCAGTATTGCTGTTATTCCAAAAATAGAAAACCAGCTTGTAATCCGGTTTAAATTTAACATCGGAAAGATCGAACATCCCGCTGATTTTAAACCATTTTCCACGCGGGATATAGTTTCCGCTCACGGTAATTGCTTTCCAGGTAACATTGATGCTCCCGTTACTGGCGGCGAATACAAAGTTTCCGAGTGGATCATTCTTTCCGGGGAAAACATAAACCCATGCACTCATTGCCACTGCTCCAAGGTTTTCAATCCCAATATCACCTGCTTTTCTTTCAACGGAGAAGCTGTAACTGTTTTTCCCGAAAGCCTTGGTGGAATAATGGCCGGAATGGGCAATTCCTTTGTACAGGTCGCCAGTATTTTTGTTCTCCGGCCCCACTTCAAAGTCAAAATATAAGGTATGGGGAATATCTGTGGTGATATGTTGCGGGTTTACAAATTCCGTTTCGGTTGTGCCGGAAACCTTAAGAATCCTGTTAAAGGGAATATAACGTGCGGTGAATGCGACTCCTAAAATGACGACAATCAAAACAACAGAGAAGAGAAGAATTCTTTTTTGTTTTTTACGCATGGCAAAATGTTAGGATAGAACAGGATGACAAAACTAAACAAAATACAAATTCTTATTACCTTTGAAAAATCAACTCTTTAACTAAAACCGGAAAATGGTAGCGGCAATAGTTCCATCATATAAAGTCAGGGATTCGATTCTTGAAGTTCTTTCGAAAATTGGGCCTGAAGTGAGTAAGATCTATGTAGTGGATGATGCCTGTCCGCAAGGTACCGGTAATTTTGTGAAAGAGAATTGCACGGATGATCGGGTTGAGGTGTTATACAATCCTGGGAACCTTGGAGTTGGCGGGGCTGTCATGACAGGGTACAAAAAAGCCCTTGCGGATGGTTGCAGGATCATGGTTAAAATTGACGGAGACGGACAGATGGATCCTTCGCTTATTCCACGGTTTATTGATCCGATCAGAAGGAAAGAAGCGGACTATGTGAAGGGAAACCGGTTTTATGATCTTGGCTACCTGAGAAAAATGCCAGCTATTCGGCGGTTTGGAAATTCGATGGTATCCTTCATCGGCAAAATTGCCAGCGGGTACTGGAACGTCATGGATCCGGCAAACGGGTATACTGCCATCAGCGCAACAGCGCTTAAACACCTTCCGCTTGAAAAGATCGACCGGCGTTTCTTTTTTGAGAGCGATATGTTGTTCCGGCTTAACACCATCCGCGCAGTCGTTCAGGATCTTCCGATGCATGCAGAATATGGAAAAGAAAAAAGCAATCTCAGGATTTCCGGGGTGTTGTTCCGGTTCCCATTCAAATATATGAACCGGCTGACCAAGCGGATCTTTTACAATTATTTTCTCAGGGATTTCAACATTGGAACGCTCGAATTGATTATGGCATCTATTTTCCTGGGATTCGGACTCATTTTTGGAGGGATCCACTGGATCTCCAGCCTGGAAACACTTCATCCTGCCACAGCCGGAACCGTTCTCCTTGCCGGGTTGCCCATTATACTCGGGTTCCAGTCATTGCTGTCCTTTCTCCATTATGACCTCGTCAATATTCCCCAGAAAGCCATCACTGCAATGGAGGCGTAATTGCAGATATGAATGCAGGAAGAAGGAAAAGATCCTGAAATGTATTTTAAATTAAATGAAAATAATATTTCTATATATCTTATTGCCCCAGACCATTATTTAATGCAAAAATGAATTACAAATCAAGCAAAAACCTGCACTGGTTCCTGTTAATAATGGTTTTCATCTTACTTATTGTATTATCATTCCTTTCTGAAGGATTTTACGGAGGAGCGGACAATATCAACCATTATTTTATCTCCCGGTATTCCTTCAGATATCCCCATCTTTTCCTGGACACATGGGGAAGGCCGGTTTTTACGATCATGAGCTCGCCATTCAGCCAGTTCGGGTTCCTGGGGTTAAAATTGTTTAATGTGCTACTGGGCTGTCTGTCGGCTTTCCTTGCATACCTGACTGCCAGAAAGATTGGAATCAGGCAGTCGTGGCTTGCCATTCTATTTATGATCTTTACCCCTATGTATTTTCTGATGACCCTGACCGGTCTGACTGAAATTCAGTTTGGATTCATTCTTATTCTCTCAGTGTATCTCTTTTTTGATGAAAAATACCTTGCTTCAGCCATCATTATTTCATTTCTTCCTCTTTCACGTTCAGAGGGAATTGTGCTGCTTCCATTTCTTTTTATTGCCTTATTGATGAAAAGAAAGTATTATGCGGTTCCATTTTTAGCTACCGGGTTTTTATTGTTCAGTATCGTGGGGTATTTTTTTGTTTATCATGATTTTTTCTGGATCATCACGCAGTCACCTTATCCCCTTCACCATCCCATCTATACAGAAAAAGGCCCTTTGCTTCATTTTATCACCTTTTCGCCCGAAATTTTTGGAATTCCATTGCTTATCCTTTTCACAACTGGGATCGGAATTTATGTATATCTGTTTTTTACGGCAGAAAAAAAATATCGGCTGCAGATTTTTCTTGAAATCTGGATGCTTGTGCTAACGGTACTTTTATTTTTTGCAGTTCATTCTGTACTTTACTGGAAGGCATTGTTTGGGTCGATGGGTATTATAAGGGTTATAACCGGTGTCTTGCCTTTGGCAGCTATTGTCAGTCTGAAGGCATTCGATCAACTTGAAAAAACATTATTTAAAAAAGAGAGTTTCCGGAATGTCTTTCTTTTTCTTGTTATCATTTTCTTAATTATTTCTAACTTTTTAATCAACCAATACCCTGTACCAACTTCGCCGAGAGATCAGAACCTAAGGAAAGCAGCCAATTGGGTCAAACAAACGCCCCTTATCAAACAGAAGATCTTATATACAGACCTGGATATACCTTTTTACCTTGATCTGGATCCCTATAATAAAAAATATATTCATTTATTTTCATCAGAATGGTTGATGGGTTACCCGGAGAATACTGTCCTCATCTGGGATTCTTATTTTGGAACTCATGAATCTGATGTTTTGCTTGATCGTGTTAATAAAACCGGGGTATACAAACTTATTAATATTTTTCAGCCAATACCTTATTTGAGTACAGAGGGTGAACAACCTTATGAAGTATGTATTTTTAACAAAGACCCATCCGGAAGTCAATTTGATAATAAAGCCATCCGGGACTCAATCATAGCAAAAAATTGTGAAATCAGAGCGGTAAGATTCATAACAGGAACAACTTTTGAAAAAAATCTTAGAAAAAAAGACATCCCTTATGTTACCGGGGAAGTTGCACGATCCGGATCATTTTCTTATAAGGTACCCGGTGATGAAGAATTCAAATCGTCTTATGAACTTGACCTTTCAAAAATTATTTCTCAGAAAGATAATATTACCATCAGGGTATCCTGTTCCGTTTATCCGCTGATCCCATTCAAAGAGAACGATACACGCCTCGTGATCACCTTAAAAGACAGGGGTGATCTTTATCATTCCCTCCACCTGGATTCAACTGCCACCAGAGTTAATCAATGGAATAAGGTTTCCTTTATGGCGACATTCCCTGTCATTAAAAAGTCCGATAGGGTGATCATTTATTTCTGGCACAGGGGGAAAAAAGAATTTTATATTGATGATCTGAAAATTGAAGTCGTTTATTTTGGATCAGGGCTTAATTCCGAAGAAACAAAAGGATCTGCAGGAAATTGATTTCCTTTAAGAAGTCTATTTTTTTACTGTTTCTCAAACCGGAGTTTAATATCATCAATATAGGTCATTGATGTTCTTGATTTATTCCAAACATAAAAGCAGATATTATTCGATTGATCAATCCATTCGGGAATGGTGAAAATTGCTGTGACCTTAGTCCAGGTATTGGGCTTTTTGATAAAATCATCCAGCTTTATCTCCTTATAGTAAAAAATTTTCTGCTGCCAGTCCTGGATTTTGCAAACGAAAAGAGCTTTTGTCCTGATCTTTTTACCCGGGTTAACCCAGAGACTGGCTTTTACCCTTTTCACCGGTGCATGTAACATCCCATCAAGCCTGCGTAAAAATGGTCCATTGGTAAGAATATCTTCGTTAATATACCCGGCAATACCCGGTGAATGGACACATTCCCGCTGAGGCGATAATTGAGCGACTCCACCAAAATTCTCAAAATCCTGTTTATAGGTATAGGAATCCGGATTATAATGACAGATCCCTGCTTCATCTAAGTAGATGAAGTAATCATCCCAGGCCCAGGTAGAATATGGATTCCATTTCTGATGATAGGTTAGCCGCAGATTATAATAGCCTGAAATAATAATGAAAAGAATCAGCAGCGAACGGATATACAGATTTTTCATCGCTTTCAGGCTGGCGAGGAAGTACCCAAATGGCAAAGCTAGTAATGAGTAATATTCTACGAATGGACGGTATCCGAAGCTTCCTCCAAAGTACCAAATATGCCAGGATGCAAAAATGTAAGTGATCAGCAGGAAAAACAACCCGATAAAGATTCCGTTTGGAATCTTTTTCATGATCATAATGATAATGCCTGCAATAAACAAAAGGGCAAGTGGTGTATAAAGGAAAAATCCGTTCAATGGTGAAAACCAGACTGCGATCATCAGCGGGTTTTTCCAGTTCAAAAAACCTTCTCCAGGATATGAGTAGTACAGAAAATGTCCTGTAAGGTATTTCCAGTAAATGAATTGCGGAAGAAAAACCAGGCTCACAGTGATGATGAAAGTAATAATGTAGGCGGGTTTTAAGAATAAAAGTATGCGCTTCCACAGGGCTTTTAAAGAAGTAATATCCAGGAAAATCATCCAGGTGAAGAGAAGAATGTTTGTCGGGCGGATCAGAATGGCAAGAGATAATACAAAGCAGATCCCTATGAACAAGGCAAATGATTTTTTCTCCTGATTAAGAAATTTCTTCAGAAAAAATAAAAACAATGCGAAAAGGAAGAAGGAATTGACATGGGACATTAATCCGTCATCGATCCCAAAATAATAAAGGTTGGTCCCCGCAAAAATGAGGAACACCGTGATATAGGAAACTCCCCGTGAAAAATAGTTACGCAGGAATTTCATGAGAAAGAAGAGCCCGAGAAGGAGGTAAAAGACTCCGGGGAGGATGGTCATCTTTTGATAAAAATCAGAAAAACCGTCGGGCTGAAGGTTCCAATGAACGGCGATGAAATGCGTGATCAGGAAAAACGGGGTCCATAGGATGGCAATGCCACAGGTTGTTTTATCTGCTAATTTATTGTTTTCGTAATCAAGGTGAAATGCCATGCATTTTTTTTCTATGCCTGCCGGGAACTTATGTATGTCCCAGCCATAGATGAAGGTGGCAGGAAGGTAAACGTAATAATCAGCTTTGTCTGAATAGATCTCAGGCTGATGATTCTGGCGGTGAGAAAAGTTGATGTCATAGGCAAGATAAAGACAAAGAAAGAACAAGGGAATAAAGATGATCCAATCAACTTTTCCTTTTGAAACCAGGTTCCTGATCACGTTATTTTTTAGGTTCAAATGTTTCGTATTTTAGATCATCAATATAAATCATAGAATTCCCGGTATAATAGACATAGGAAACCAGTTGGTCCTGAAGGTTTGGATCAGGAGGGATCAGGTAATCGAGTGAAACGGTATTCCAGATACCAGCATTAAGCTGAAGGTCTCCAAGATTTAATTTTTTATAAAGGTAATTAGTACTTCCGTGCATAGAAGAGATTACGAGGTTTACTTCGGAAAAATCTGCTGAATTTTTTGTAAAAACTGAGGCAGTAATTCTCAACCCTACCCTGGGTTTCTTCATAAACTCTTCGTACTGTACAAACACCCCTGGGGAAAACCTTGTCGTACTATCCATTGTAAATGCCATCTTCCCGGATTTCACGTGTGTGTGTTCAAGTTTGCTTTTAAATGGAACATCCGGATCTTCAAAATCATAAAAAGCAAGACCTACTTTCTTGAACCTGCTTTCGTCTCTTAACACAAAGGTCGTGTCTTGTTCTGTTCCAATCATTTTTTGTTTTTCATTTTCCGTTAAAGTAGTACGGCCAAAAATCTCTCTATAATTGTCTTCAGTCATCCCGGAATGCAGAATGATTCCTTCGTTGAACTGCCAGGTCTGAAAAACGTTCATAAGGATGAGGATTGTTGTGAACGTATAGAAAATGATACGGGAAACAGGTTTATCGTTTTGAATCATCCCTATGAATGAAGCTATTGGGAATACGAGCATTGCATAGGCCGGGATGAAAGCTACCTGTCCGAAGACCGGAGTTGTTCCTAATTTCGACCAGCTGGTTTCCAGGAAAAGATCCAGTATACAAAAAAGAAAAACAGGATAAAAAATGGTGCGGTTCTTCTCTGCAAAAAAATAAAAACCTATAAAAGCGAAGATCATAAAGGGTGTATAGATCAACCAGCCATGGTCAAAAGAGAAAAGATCATTCCAGAGGAAGGAGGAAAAAGAATAGAAAACGCCGGGTAGTTTGAAGGAGAAAAATGGAATTTCTCCGGGTGAAATATTCCAAAAGAGAACCGGAGTTAAAACGAAAACAGCCAGGCAACTGATAAAAAAATCTCCCTGTCGTTTATTATTTTTTATTAAAATGATTTTTGCTTTCCAGCTTGCCTTATCATGAACACCCCATAAAGCCGGGATCAGGAGTGCAAAAAAGCCTGTAGGCTGGAAAAGGATGATCAGCCCCATGGCAATAGTAAATGAAATAACATAGATCAGCTTTTGATGCTTATGCCAGGAAGCTGTTAAAAAGACGACCATCGCAAACAACGAAAAAAGCAGGATTGGCTGTAACCGGTAATCCAGTGAGACCATGCAGAATAAATTGGTGCCAAATGCCAGTGCCAGGAGGGTAATGGCCACGGTTAGGTCGGGAAAATAGAGCAGCAGCGTTTTTCGGGTAAATACGATCCCGGAAAGGAAGATCACAAGGTAAACAAGGAAAGTCAACGCAGTTAATTGGACTTTATTTCCAATGAAATGAACCAGGAGATAAGCAAGAGCTATGACGAAAAAGGCAATGAACGAAAATGGATTTTTAAAAATACGTTGGAACATGAGTTATTTTATTTGTCTGTGA
This sequence comes from Bacteroidales bacterium, assembly GCA_049516815.1. Lineage (GTDB taxonomy): Bacteria > Bacteroidota > Bacteroidia > Bacteroidales > FEN-979 > FEN-979. The sequence continues at coordinate 14,008 of JBEKST010000041.1, forward strand.
TTATTTCTTTTTTAAACCGGATCATTGAATACACTTACCCAGATCTTTGACTGATATGCTTTTACTAAACCTGATCTTTAGAATGGAATCATCCCTGAGAATATTTTCGGGGATAGGTTTGTCGGAAAAAACAATGTACCCGATTTTCAGGTCTTTCCGGCTTTTCAGAATGTTAAGCTGATTGTCGTCGATTTTATCATATGCAGCTTTAATTGTGGTATAAAACATTAAATGGGGAATTTCCTCCCAGGGGCAATTGATAATGATAAAATTGGATTGTTGTGATTCCGGGATAATATTACCCAATTCACGGTACAATCCTGCAAATTTTTTTCGTTGGGATATACAGCGTTCCTTATTCCCCCTCTCAGGATAAAAATCGGAATATTTTTCGTTCAGCTTATACTGAGAGGCTGCAACATAAAGTACGATGACAGTCATCAGGAGAATTTGCAAAAACCGGGATGAAACAAACAAGACGAAGAAACGTTCAGCAACCGTAAAGAAGGAGGCATAAACCAGAAGGATGACGGGAAGTGCTATGAGTGTAAAAGCAGGCATCTTTGTTGCGGCAGCAGAATAGAATACAAAAACGATCGCCACCATAAACAGCAGTGAAACGGCCAGTCTTTTTCGTTTTGCGATCAAAACAAAAATGACTGCAAATACTATCCATATTATAGGAGAAACAGAAAAACTCTCCCTGAAATGTTCAATATAATAATACCATCCCAGGCCGTTGCCGCTATGTCCTTCGATCGGTGCTAAAAAATGACTTGATGCAAGGTTGAATTCATACCTCGATTCCAGTGGAAACTTCAGCAGGATATAGATTTGCCAAGGTAAAGCAATCACGATCGTAATAAGAAAGCTTAGAAGAATATGAACGTAGCATTTCATCTCCTTTCTGGATTTTTCGGAGAGGATGACGGATAAACTCCACCCGGAATAAACAAGCAGGCCGGGAAGCCACTTCACAAGGATGGCTGCTCCGGCAAGCAAGCCGGTCAGCATAACGAATTTCAGTTGTCCTTGTTTTCCTGTTCTGTATTCATATTCCAGCCAGGACCATAAACTCAGGGTCACATAAAACAGGAAAGCCACATCATTATGGTCGGAGAACATAAATCCTGTGATCAGCCGGAATAAAAAGTAAGAGACCGTAAAAAAAACAGCTGCCCAGAAACCTGTCCGTCTGTCCGCTACTATAAGTCCCATGCGGTAAATAGCAGGAATCATGAGAACGGTCATGACCAGATCGGGAAAACGGACGGCCCATGCTTTTGCACCGAACACCCAGATGGAAAAGGCCATTTGCCAAAGGAACAAGGGTTGTTTATGCAGCCAGATATGATTCCCGATCCAGTTTGTATAATCATAAGGTAATACTGGGTCGCTGTAAAGCATAGGTTTAAAAGGATGAGAAATCATGTTCCTGGCTACCAGCGCATGGTACTGTTCATCCCACATCATCAGGAAATCGAAGATCCGGATGCAGTACAAGGTCAGAAAAATTGCCGCTATCATCAGGGATAGTAAGGCGATCCATGGTTTGAGCCGGGTTTGAAATAACACGATAGCCATTACCATGAATACAAAGCCCATGACGACAAGTATGTAATCCTGAAAAGGAACCACCTTGTTAATATCTACCCGGATGAAAGAATCCGCGTTTTCACGAGGGCCTGTCACAACCCGGGAATCCCCGGCCAGATGCCAGTACCGGCCATTCTTATCCCGGATCAGGATGCTGTCTCCGTTTTTTTCAATCTTCCAGTAAGATCTATTTGCAGCTCCGCCGGAGATCCCTCTCAGATTATTCTGATCGTCTGTTCCGATTCGTTTTCCCTTATTTGTAATGAATGTAAAATATTCCCCTGCTTGCTTCTTTATTGAAAATTGTTCCCAGGTGCCAACCTGGTACCGGTCAGCGACCAGGATCTCGCCTTTATCCAAATCACAACATAAATAATTACCATTCTTTGCTTTGAACGAAAAATAAGCCGAGTTCCTGAAAAACCGGGAATTGTTGTTGAAAAGTTCAATCAACAGATAACAGGAAACAATAACGACCAGGACGCCGGTGATCATGTGACGGTTGAAGATCATGCCAGGCTGCTTCAGGGATCGAAGATCGACCTTTACCATCCTTTTATTTTAAATATTTCCTGTTGAACAGATTATACTTGAAAATGCACCAGATAGTTCTGAAACCATCTTTCATACGGATTTTCTTACCCTCTTCGTAAGTCCTTCCGTAATATGAAATCCCAACTTCATAAATACGGATTCCTTTAAAGCGTGAGATCTTGGAAGTGACTTCCGGTTCGAAACCGAATCTGTTTTCTCTAAAATAAATTTTATTAATTATTTCAGCCCGGAAGAGTTTATAGCAGGTCTCCATATCCGTCAGGTTCAGATTGGTGAACATGTTGGAAAGAAAGGTTAGGAATCGGTTCCCGACAGAATGCCAGAAAAAAAGGATCCGGTGGGGGTTGCCACCCATAAACCGTGATCCGTAAACTACATCGGCAAAGCCGTCCAGCATAGGTTTAAGAAGAATGTTGTATTCCTGAGGGTCGTACTCAAGGTCGGCATCCTGAATGATGATGAAGTCTCCGGTTGCAAGTTCAATCCCTTTGTGAAGCGCTGCTCCTTTGCCCCTGTTTACCGTCTTATTGAATAACCGGATATCAACTTCGGGATGTCGGCGGATATATCCGGTAATAACCTCTTCTGTTTCATCACGGCTGCAATCATTTATGATGATCAATTCCTTAGTGATACCGCCATTCAGTTTGACGTCCAGCACCTTATCAAGGATCAGGTGGATGGTCCGGGCTTCATTGTATGCGGGAATCAGGATCGACAGCTTTTGAGCACTCATAAAATCAGAATATTACCTTTTCAAAAATATAAATTTTCCCACAGTGGAAGGTCATTCAAAGAAATAAACCCTTTTCACCCTACGCGAAATACCAGTCAGGATCTCATATGGAATAGTGCCCAGATCACGGGCCAGCTGTGTAACGGGATAGGCATCTCCGAAAACAATCACCTCATCGCCTTCATGGATGGCAGAAGATTCCGGTGAAGCAAATAATTTTGTGATATCCACCGTGCAGGTATCCATGCTGATATTTCCGATAGTTTTTGCGGGGAAACCGTTGATCATAACTTTTCCGGCGCCATTGCCTAGTCTTCGGCTGAATCCGTCGGCATACCCGATGGGAAGAATGGCGATTACCAGGTCAGTGTTTGCTATGCCTTTCCGGTTATACCCGATAGTTTCTCCTGCTTTCACCCGTTTGATCTGGGAAATGATGGTCTTCAGGGTGCTGACGTTGCGGAGGTAGTGTTGTTCATCCTTGTTGAACCCGATGCCGTATAGTCCGATCCCGAGCCGGACCATCCCCATCTGGGCCTTCGGAAAACGGCTGACACCTGCGGAGTTCAGGATGTGAACGAGAAAGGAATAG
>JBEKST010000042.1:0-15206 GCA_049516815.1 Bacteroidales bacterium
CCAGTTCCACTTCCTTCAGGATACGGATGGCCCGGAGGGTAATGTCTTCGAGGTTACCGATGGGCGTTGGTACAATGTAAAGCCTTGCCATTTGCCTTATCTATTCATGACAAGTTTGAACCCGATCCCATGAACATTGATCAACTCGACAGAAGGGTCTTCTTTCAGGTACTTCCTGAGTTTGACGATGTAAACATCCATGCTGCGGGCATTGAAATAGCTATCATCGCTCCAGATCTTATTCAGGGCTGTACTGCGTTCGAGGGTTTCGTTAGCATTGCTGCACAGCAAACGCAGGAGTCCGGCTTCCTTGGAGGTGAGTTTCTGTTCTTTTCCCTTGATGGCTAAAACCTGGCGGTTGTAATCAAAGGTATACTTGCCAATCTGGTAGGTGTTTTCGTTTTCCGCATTCCGGCCCGTATCTTCCGTCCTGCGAAGGATCGCCTGCAGGCGCATCAGCAGTTCCTCCATGTTGAAGGGTTTGGTTATATAATCATCGGCACCGGTTTCAAATCCTTTCAGCTTGTCTTCCTGCAATGATTTGGCCGTGAGAAACATGATCGGGATCTTCGGATTCGAAAGACGGATCTCCTTTGCTACAGAAAAACCATCCCTGACCGGCATCATGATGTCGAGGATACAAAAATCAAATTCTTTCTTTTGAAAAACATCGACCGCCTCCTGGCCATTGATGCAAAGTGTCGTTGTATACCCTTTCACATCTAAGAAATTCTTTAGTATGTTCCCGAGATTATGATCGTCTTCTGCAAGAAGAATGCGCGGATGATTTTTTTCCATTGACCTGGTTATATTATAAGATAATTACTCATTGTTAAAAGGCAGAAAAACCCTGAATGTGGTTCCCTTATTGATTTCGCTGTCAAGGCTGATCCTCCCGTGATGCTCCTCTACAATGGCCTTGACATAACTGAGTCCCAATCCAAATCCCCGCACCTCCTGAATGTTTCCTGTCGGAACCCTGTACAATTTATCAAATATTTTCTTTTGTTCTCCCTTGCTGATACCGATGCCATGATCTTCGATCGTCAGAAGGATTCCGTTGGATGTGTTCTCGGTTCTTATTGTAATAACGGGTTTCCGGGGAGAATATTTGTTTGCATTATCCAGGAGGTTGTAAACGAGGTTGGTGAGATGAACTTTATCGCCCAAAAGAACCGGATTTACTGCCTTGCATTGTTTCCTGATCACACCGTCTTTGATCTCCACCTGGATGCGGATGTTCTTAATGACATCGGTGATCACTTCATGCAGATTAATGCGTTCCCACTTCATCTTCAGCTGCCCTTTCTCTATCACCGCCGTTTGCAGGATCTTTTCTGCCATCGTAGCCAGCCGCTTATTCTCTTCTATGATGATGTTGATGTACTTTTCCGTGAATTCAGAGGACCGCACGATGTCATGATCGCTCAATGCTTCGCATGCGAGAGAGATCGTGGAAATAGGAGTTTTAAATTCATGGGTCATGTTGTTGATGAAGTCATTTTTCATCTCCGACAATTTTTTCTGGCGGAAAATGGTGGTAATAGTATAGGTAAATGAATATACAATGACAATAATGAGGATAATGGAGATCAGGAGCATTCCCCAGAGTTCGGTAAGGAGGAATTGTCTTTCATGCGGGAAATAGAGAAGAAGGTATTCCGGGGATGTGAAGATATCGCTCACAAAAAGCCGCGCAGCAGATCCTTTTTCGATCAGGGTTTTACGCATTCCCGGATCCTTTTCGATCAGGAATGTATCTCTTTCCGGGTTGTAAATGCCGAACTCGAAACGGGTGTCAATACCGCGAATGTTCAACTCAAGCAGGATCAGTGAGTCCAGCTGCGATTCGGTGATAAAACGTTCGTAGAGCAGGTGACGGTTGAAGTTAAGCATTCCTTCATAAGGGTTCGCCTCCGATGCTTTCCGCTTTTCCATTTTTTCAATCTTATTGACCACCTTGGTCAGAACATCAGTGACTGTCCGCTGGAAGGTAGCTTCTTTCACGGCCGAAGCATTATTGATCCAATAGATCTGTATTCCCATCAACCCAATCAGAGCGATGGTCATCACGATGATGGTAAAGATGATGATCCTGCGGTTCATGCCCACAAAAATACGGTATTTTGAAATGGGCTTTTAACAATTTTTAACGTAAATTAATATTCCTTAACAGTATGACCGACATTTCCAGACTATCTTTGCCGAACTGGAAAATAGGAAAAAAGCAAATGCAATACCAGTGATTCTTTTTTGGCTAATGTGAGTTTGTGCAAATTACTGATTTAAGGTTTTGTTTATTGATTGAATGATGTGTCTGCTCTGGCGGACACATCTTTTTTTTGTACAGTCCCTTCAAAATAGTACTTTCGTCTTCCATCAGGAACAAACTAAATAAAAATGAAAATAGATATCAGTAAAGCAATTTCCTTTGCCGGCGCTGAAAGGATCAAACAAAATGAAACGAAATTAAAATCGCTCCATAAAGTTCTGGTAAACGGCACCGGAAAAGGGAATAATTTCCTCGGCTGGGTGAAGTTACCGGCTGAAATAAAACCTGCAATCCTTGAGAGGATCAAAGCCGATGCGGAAAAAATGCGTGGCCAATCAAACGTGTTTGTGGTTATCGGAATTGGAGGATCCTATCTTGGCGCAAGGGCCGTGATCGATTGCCTTAACCACCCGTTTCTTCCGCTTGTTCCCGGCAGGAAAGGCCCGGTTATCCTCTATGCCGGGGAGAATCTCAGTGAAGATTACCATGCCGGGTTGATAGAGATTCTGGAACAGTACGATTACAGTGTTGCGGTGATCTCAAAATCGGGTACAACCACTGAGCCTGCCGTTGCATTTCGCATCATCAAAACCCACCTTGAGAAAAAATACGGGAAGAAAGAAGCTGCAAAACGGATTATCGCAGTAACTGATGCACAACGCGGGGCTTTGAAAAAATTAGCAGCGGAAGAAGGATATTCCACTTATATAATCCCCGATAATGTGGGAGGAAGATATTCTGTGCTGACATCCGTAGGGCTTCTTCCCATTGCAATTGCAGGATTTGACATTGATAAACTCATCGGGGGCGCAAACACAATGATGGAGAAATGCCTTTCATCTGCCGATCCGGAAAAAAATCCGGCCATACGGTATGCAGCAATCCGCAATGCATTGTATCAATCAGGTAAACCTGTTGAAATCCTCGTAAACTACGTTCCCAGCCTATATTATTTTACCGAATGGTGGAAACAACTATATGGTGAGAGTGAAGGCAAGGAGAACAAGGGCATTTTCCCCGCAGGGGTCAATTTTACTACTGACCTTCATTCCATGGGACAATACATCCAGGACGGAACAAGACTGATGTTTGAAACTATTCTGTCGGTCGAAAATTCAGGAAAGGAATTGCATGTACCTTTCCTTGAGAAGGATTCTGATGGTCTGAATTTCCTGGCGGGGGAAAGACTTACAGATATTAACCACATGGCAGAGATGGGTACCCTGCTTGCCCATGTCGACGGCGGTGTTCCCAACATCCGGATCTCAGTCACCACACTGAATGAAGAGAACCTGGGAGCGTTGATCTATTTCTTCGAATTTGCCTGCGCCCTGAGCGGCTATCTTCTGGGTGTAAATCCATTCGACCAGCCAGGTGTGGAGGCATACAAAAAAAATATGTTCGCCCTGATCGGGAAACCGGGATTTGAAGAAGAAGGAAAGAAACTGAGGGAAAGACTGAAATAATTTCCCTATTTCATTTTTCCCGTAAGCGTAATTTCAATGGCTCTCAGCGGTTGCGAAAATCTCTGTTTCTATTCCATCAATTGAGTGAAGGCGTTCTCTTCAGGATAAAGTTTTCTATCACCTGGGGGAAATACCGGTATTCAAGGGCATGAATTTTTTCTGCCAGGCTCTCCGGGGTGTCGGTTTCTTCAATGCTGCATTTTGCCTGGAAAAGAATCTGCCCTTCATCATAGCGTTCGTTGACAAGGTGGATCGTGATACCCGATTCTTTATCATGACTGGAAATGACGGCTTCATGAACTTTTATCCCGTACATTCCTTTTCCTCCATATCGGGGCAAAAGAGCGGGATGAATATTGAGGATCTTTCCGGTATAAGCTTTCAATATGGAATCCGGAACCAGCCAGAGAAAACCGGCAAGGATCACATATTCGATTACGTGTTCTTTCAGGAGATCAGGAATACGGTCACTTTCATAGAATTCCTGACGGGAAAAAGTAACACTGGAAATGCCAAGGTTCCTGGCTCTTTCGAGCACAAATGCATCCGGTTTGTTTGAGAGGATAAGGTCAACGGCAATGGGGGCAGACCGTTCCCGGAAATATTCCGTGATCCGTTGGGCGTTGCTGCCGTTGCCGGAAGCAAAAATAGCAATCCTGATCATGTACAACTAATATGAATTATCCCCTGCAAAAGTAAGAAAGCATAAAATCTTTTTCATGATTATTTTTAGGTATGGATGTTAGGTTGAAAAATTAATAAACCGGATTTCTGTTGTTTTTAAATATTTGAAGATCAAATTATTGTTTTTCCGAAATGTTAAAAAATCTTAAATATTGTTGGTTTGTATGGATAAAATTCATTTCTTTGCAATCCATTTAACCAAAAAAGGAAAAATCATGTCTGACATTGCATCAAAAGTTAAAGCTATCATTGTTGATAAGCTTGGTGTGGACGAAAATGAAGTCACACCTGAAGCAAGTTTCACAAATGATCTCGGCGCTGACTCTCTAGATACTGTCGAACTGATCATGGAATTTGAAAAGGAATTTGATATTGCCATTCCGGATGATCAGGCTGAAAAGATCGGAACTGTCGGTGAAGCGATTGCTTACATCGAAAACAACACCAAATAAGGGATTCACATTTACTTTTGAAAACCTGATTTGGGCTGTTGACTTATTCCTGAAAAGAAATTAAATCCCTCCCAATCGGAGGGATTCCTGTTTAAAATGTACCATTAACCCTGATTCACGTGAAATTACGTCGAGTTGTTGTAACCGGTCTCGGGGCATTGACCCCGATTGGTAATACTGCAGAGGAATACTGGAAAGGATTGATCAACGGTGTCAGTGGCGCAGGCCCTATCACCCGGTTTGATGCTTCCAAATTCAAGACACGATTTGCCTGTGAAGTAAAGAATTTTAATGCGGAGAACTATTTTGACAGAAAAGAGGCCCGGAAATACGATATTTATTGCCAGTTCGGCCTGATTGCTGCTGAGGAAGCCGTGAAAGATGCGGCGTTTAATATGGATAAGCTGGATCATAACCGCGTGGGAGTGATAATGGCTTCGGGAATTGGCGGACTTGATACCCTGATCAGTGAAGTGAAGAATTTTTTAGAAGGGGATGGAACTCCGCGTTTCAATCCTTTCTTCATCCCGAAAATGATCTCGGATATTACAGCCGGCAATGTTTCGATCAAATATGGATTCCGGGGGCCGAATTTCGCCACGGTTTCTGCATGTGCTTCTTCTGCCAACGGGTTGGCTGATGCATTCAATTACATACGGTTGAATAAAGCAGATGCCTTTATTGCCGGTGGAGCCGAAGCTGCACTCAACCCTGCCGGCGTCGGCGGTTTTAATGCCATGCATGCGCTCTCGACGCGGAATGATGACCCGGCAACAGCATCGCGCCCCTTCGATAAGGACCGTGACGGATTTGTGATCGGAGAAGGTTCCGGTGTAGTGATTTTCGAGGAAATGGAACATGCCCTGAACCGCGGTGCAAAGATTTATGCTGAAGTTGCAGGCGCCGGTTTATCAGGCGATGCATTTCATATGACCCAACCTCATCCCGAAGGAATAGGCGCCATTCTCGCAATGAAGGCTGCCCTCGAAGATGCCGAAATAAGCATTACCGACATCGATCATATCAATACTCATGGAACTTCAACCCCGCTGGGAGATATCGTTGAATCAAAAGCTATCCAGTCTCTCTTCGGGGAGCAGGCTTACAAAATCAACATCAATTCAACCAAATCGATGACCGGCCACCTCTTGGGTGCAGCGGGCGCCATCGAATCCATTGCCGCCATCCTGGCCGTGAAGAATGATATCGTTCCGCCAACCATCAATCATTTTACGGATGACCCGGAAATTGACGACCGGCTGAACTTCACATTCAACAAAGCACAGCAACGGGTGATCAATGCCGCGCTGACCAATACCTTTGGCTTCGGCGGACATAATGCTTCCATTATCTTCAAAAAATTCAAGGAATAGGGTCGTATTGAAATTCCACTTATTTATACCGGTTCGTTACTTCTTTTCCCGCGATAAACAACTTTCCCAGGCGATAAAAAATATTTTCGGTTTCTATCCCCGGAATATTTTCTTGTATCGGCTGGCATTCCTGCATAGGTCAGCAGGAGAAGAATCTTTGCGGGGAGCCAAGATCAACAATGAACGCCTGGAATTTCTCGGAGATGCAATCCTGGATGCCATCACAGCCGATTATCTTTTCAAGACCTTTCCTACCAAAGACGAAGGATTCCTCACAGAAATGCGTTCGAAAATCGTCAACCGTGTGCAGCTCAACAAACTTTCGCAGAAACTCGGTCTCGATAAGCTCATCCGCCTCGATTCCAGTTCCACCAACATCTATCGTTCATTCCAGGGAGATGCCTTCGAAGCCCTGGTCGGCGCCATGTACCTCGACCGGGGATACAGTTTTACCAGGCACATCCTCCTGGAAAAGATCATCAAACACTATTTTGATATCAATGATTTGGTGAACCAGGAATCAAATTTTAAAAGCCGGATAATCGAATGGGCCCAGAAAGAAAAAAAACAACTTATCTTTTCAGTGGTGGAGGAAACCGGCTCAGGATATAAGAAACAGTACATCATTGAGATCCTGGTTGACAACATTCCACTTAGCCGTGGACAAGACTTTTCCATTAAAGGGGCTGAACAGAATGCAGCTGAGAAAGCCTGGACAAAAATTTCAGAGAAGGACAATCCGAAACCGGAAGTCTGAGGTCAGAAGTCTGAAGTCTGAGGTCCGAAATCCGAATTCTGATCACTGACCTCTGACCTCCGATCTCTGACCTCGGAATGAAAAAACCACGCATCAAACACCAACGGGAATATATCCCTTGACGTTCCCCTCTAAATTTATTACATTTGCTATTGTATTCGAAATTCAACAATGTCGAAAAAAATTCTTTTAGACATCCGATCAGAACCGGCAATTTTTACCCTCATCGGCATTTCATGCCATATGAAGGATTACCGGATCTCTTTCCTGTTGAATAAGCACCTTGGATCTGATTTTCTCAAAATGGAAGATCTGAAGATCACGCTGAACAATAAAAAAGATCCTACAGAGTTTTCCTTTTATTATTATCCTGATGAGGATTATTTTAACACGTACTACCTGGTCGCAAACCGCAGTCAGGAATTCGTGCTGGCACCCGAAATAAAACAGGTGGATTTTCTCCTGATCGTTGAAGGTGAGTTCAGGAAAGCCCAAAAGGACCGGCTGATAAAATCCATCCGGAACATTCCGAATGTCCTTACGGCATACGAGATCAAATTCGCTGAGATAAAAAATTATGAAACGCTCCTGAATGATATGGAGATTCACTTTATAAAAATCACACAAGAAAACAAAATTAAATATGAACGCAAAAGTTAAAAAAAGGAGAAAAGCCATGTTTGAAAATCTGAAACAAGCCTTTGACAAAGGCGTGGAATACGCATTCACGACCACGGAGAAAATCGAAAAAGCCGCAAAGGAGTTTGCAAAGGAAAATAATCTCAACAAGAAGGAAGCCCAAAAACTGATTGATCATTGGGTCAAAAGATCCGAACAGATGAAGCAGTCCCTTGAAAAACAGATCGCCGAACTCCAGAAAACCACAATTACGAAGATGAACCTTGTGACCATGGAAGATTATAAAGCGCTGGAGGTCCGGATCAAAAAGCTGGAAGGAACAGGGAAGAAACCCGTAAAAAAGGTGGTGAAAAAGAAGCCCGTAAAGTAAAACCGCCCTATTCAGGTAAGAACAGAATCGGATGAAGCTCCGGAAGAACAGTTTCTACGGTGGATTTCATTCCATGTGTTATTGTATTAATCTCGAAAAACCGTGAACATTTTAAAGATCGGTGCGACGGTCAGTGAGATCGGGCGTGCCAGGGAAATCATCGGAGTCGCCTTTAAATACGGATTTAATGATTGGGTCACAAAGAACGGGCTGGGCAAATTGCTGGTTTCAAAGAAACGTCTTGCCCGGATTGAAAAATATTCAAAATGGGAACGGATACGAATGGCCGTGGAAGAATTAGGCCCCACCTTTATCAAATTCGGACAGCTCCTGGCCGACCGTCCCGATGTAGTTCCTGAAGAGTTGCGTGTTGAGTTTCGTAAACTGCAGGATGAAGCAGTTCCCATGCCTGACGAGGTTGCCATCGCTGAGATCGAAAAATGCCTGGGACATCCCATATCGGAATTGTTTAAGGAATTTGACACCCGGCGCCTTGCCTCGGCTTCGGTTGCACAGACCTACCGGGCGACCTTGCTGAATGGAAAAAATGTTTGCGTAAAGGTTCAGCGGCCGGGAATCGATAAAAAGATCAACCTCGACCTGAACCTAATGCGGTATTTTGCAGCCCGGTCGCAACGGAACAACCCGGAAATGGAAGCAATCGGCCTACTTGGGGTGGTTGAAGAATTCGGACGGACCATCAACCAGGAACTGGATTTTCGTCATGAAGCAGCCAATGTCATCAGGTTCGGTCATTGCTTTGAAGGGGATCCGGATATCTATGTCCCAAAGGTGTTCCAGGAGTTTACAACCGAAAAGATCCTGGTTGAGGAATTCATCGATGGTGTGAAGGTAAGTGAGATGGAAGCGCTTCTCTCTTCGGGAAGTGATCCGGTGGACCTGGCAAAGAAAGGATTACGCCTGGTTTTCGATCAGATCTTTATCCACGGATTTTTCCATGCAGATCCTCATCCCGGCAATATTTTTATCAAAGACAAGCACCTCATCGCTTTCATCGATTATGGGATGATGGGAACCGTGAGGCCAGAGCATCTGCAGTTCATGGGAAAATATGTGCTCGGATACCTGAAGGGAGATGCACGTCAGCTCACGGAGGCCCTCCTGTTATTATCCGGAAAACGGAATTTCAGACGGTTCAAAGATCTTGAATTCCAGATAGCCGATATGCTTGCTCATTATAAGTACCTGTCGATCGATGAAATGGATTTTGGAAAAGTGATGAATGAATCCATTGATATCATCGTCCGATACGGCTTGCGGATCCCGCCGGGCATATACCTGCTTATAAAAGCCCTGATTACCATCGAACGGGTAGCAGTAACACTCTATCCCGAGATCGATTTTGCAAAGGAGATACAACCTTATGCCACCGAACTGATCAAGCAACAATACAGTCCAAAACGGCTGGCAGGGGAAGTCTTTGAATCCATAAAAGAATACTATAAGCTGATCATGGAATTGCCTTCCGATCTGAATGAGATCATTCATAAGGTCAAAGAAGGAAGGTTCAAAACCATGATCGAACTTAAAGGATTTGACCCCCTGGTAGAACAGATCGACCATGCGAGCAACCGCGTTTCTATTGCCATCGTGGTCGCATCCCTCATCATCGGCGCTTCCATCATTTCCCAATGGCAAAACACGCGCTGGATCGGAACCGGCGTCTTTTTCCTGGCAGGAATATTCGGGTTCTGGCTGCTGGTGAGAATTTTCCGGAAAAACCGGTTTTAACCAGTGAATGATGAGGAGTAAATGGAATAATCGAATATCGAACAACGATTTTTGAAATCAGATCGAAGTTCAAAAATCGTTGTTCGATATTCGATTATTCATAAGACCCCCTTGAATTGGTTCAGGAAACGAAGATCATTTTCAAAGAACAGGCGGAGGTCTTTGATCTGGTACTTCAGCATGGTGATGCGTTCAATGCCCATGCCGAAAGCGAACCCGGTATAAATTTCACTGTCGATGTTGCAATTTTCGAGCACTGCAGGATCGACCATTCCGCAGCCGAGAATTTCCACCCAGCCGGTATATTTGCAAATGTTACAACCTTTTCCGCCGCAAATGTTGCAGGACACATCCATCTCTCCCGAAGGTTCGGTAAACGGGAAATAAGAAGGGCGCAACCGGATCTGCGTATTTTCACCGAACATCTCCTTTGCGAAATACAGCAGATTTTGTTTGAGATCCCTGAAGGAAACATCTTTATCCACTGATAATCCTTCTACCTGGTGAAAGATACAATGAGCCCTGGCCGAGATGACTTCATTGCGGAACACCCTTCCGGGGAATATGCTGCGGAGGGGCGGCTGATTCTTCTCCATGATACGGATCTGCACTGAGGAGGTATGCGTACGCAAAACGATATCAGGATTCTTTTCAATAAAGAAAGTATCTTGTATATCCCGGGCAGGATGCTCTTCCGGGAAATTCAGCGCCGAAAAATTATGCCAGTCATCTTCGATCTCCCTGTCTTCGGCAACCGTATATCCTATGCGGGAAAAGATACCGATAATCTGGTTTCGTACAATCGATATTGGATGTCTCGGGCCGGGTTCCATATAGGTAACGGGACGAGTGAGGTCAAAATCGGTTTGGGGAGTTTCTTCGGTTGGGCCAAATTTCAGAATAAGTGCATCAATCCTGGTCTGGACCATAATCTTCAGTGCATTCAAGTCAATCCCTACTTCCCTCTTTTGGTCTTTCGGAATGTTTTTGTATTCCTCAAATAACACTGCAAGGACTCCTTTGCGGCCCTGGTAATGGATCCGGAATTTCTCGAGATCTTCCTCCGTATTGATGGAAGCGTCCTGAACTTCACGGAAAAGTGTATGTAATTTATCTAACATTCAGTGGGAAATTGTAATATTTTCCAAAGGGGAATTATTTATCTGTCAAAAATCACCCCGAAAACGCGAAAACACGAAAAAAATCCTCAGTGAATCTCATTTTTTCTCTGTGGAACTCTGTGCAATAAATTTTCTCCCGAATTGGAATTACACAGAGGTTCACCGAGAATCCACAAAGTTACACAGAGACGAAACAAACGGTTGGATAAATTTGCTCTTCTTTGCGTTTTAGCGGTAAAAAAAACTTTATTCGACGATCTTCACCGTCATTTTGATATCCTTCAACGGACGGTCGCGCTGGTCTTTTGGTGCAGAAGCGATCTTATCGATCACATCGAAACCTTCAGTAACTTCACCGAAAACCGTATAATTCATATCTAAAAAATGAGTGCCTTTTTCTGGTTGAACGATATAGAACTGGGACCCGGAAGAATTTTTCTCCGGGTTCTCGTTACGGGCTGCAGCAAGCGCACCTCTTTTGTGTTTAAGATTAACATTGAATTCAGCTGGGATCGTGTATCCCGGATCTCCCATGCCCAGCGCTTGACCTGCTTTGGCGTTTTTTGAAAGAGGATCCCCGCCCTGGATCATGAATCCCATGATCACACGATGAAAAAGCAATCCATCATAAAATCCCGATTTTGCCAGCTTCACGAAGTTGTCGCGATGTTTTGGGGTTTCATTGTAAAGGATGCCTTTCATGTCTCCAAATTCGGTATGGATCACGAATTTTACCTGTTTTTTGCTGGTTGCAGTACCCTGGCTACTGCTTGATAAGTTCATCATAAGAAGAATAATAAAAGAAAGAAAAGCAATTTTTTTCATAGTCGAAGGATTTATTTGTTACAGATCGGACAAAATTAATGAAAAATATTTACTCGTGATCAGTCAGAGGAAGGGTTTTTATGCTTTTCGATGTAGCATTTCCTGCAGAGCGGTTCATAGGCATCTTTTTCTCCGAGTAGAACCTGCTGCTCATTTTTAACGATGCGGTGTGAATAATGTGCCAGATCGCCGCAACTCATGCATATGGCATGCAATTTTGTAATGTATTCTGCACTGGCAATAAGCGATGGCATGGGCCCGAATGGAACTCCCATATAATCCATGTCAAGGCCGGCAACCAGTACCCGGATGCCATTGTTGGCCATAATATTGCAAACGGATGTGATCTCTGAATCAAAGAATTGGGCTTCATCAATGCCAACCACATTCACATCATTAACCATTAGAAGGATCTGGGAAGCAGATTGGACAGGTGTCGACGGAATAGCGCGTGCATCGTGCGTCACGATCTGAACTTCGTTGTATCGTATATCCATAGCCGGTTTAAAAATCTCGACTTTTTGCTTTGCGATCCTGGCCCTGTTGAGACGGCGGATCAGCTCTTCGGTCTTCCCGGAAAACATTGATCCGCAGATCACTTCGATCCACCCGGCACGGGAGGGAATGTTTTTTTCGATGAGCATGGATTCCTTTGGAAAGTTATTTATCTTTATAGCTCAATTCTCCACAAAAGTAAGAAAATTCAGATTTAATAATCCCATCATGAATCAAATGAACAAAACCATTCTCAGGGAAGAGATCCAGTGGCTGCTGGAAGCTATTGCAGAACAGTTTGAAGCAATTAATGCCTATGAAGATAAGATCCCGCAGATCGAATTTGATATTATTATGGAAAATATCCGGAAGCTATATGAAAACCTTCACCTGCTGAACCGGATAGGCGACTCTTTCCGGCATTTTAATCCCGCGCAAACAGAAATGCCGGCAATTAAACCTTTCGTACCTGTGAGCAACGAAAGGGATCAAACACCAAAACCAGTTGAAAAGCCGGCAGCACAACCGGTGGTAAAGATCAAGGTTGAAACAACATCTCCGGAACCAGTGGAAAAAGAACATCACCGCACGGCTAAAGGCCTGTCTGAGATCGATCTTTTTTCCACTGAAAATGTCGAGTTTTCTGAGAAACTGAAAGAGACACGCGAGAAAAACTATGCCTCAGAGCGGATTTCATCGCAACGAAAGGAACTGAAAGCCGCCATCTCTATCAATGAAAAATTCCTCTTTATCAACGAGCTTTTTGACGGAAACCTCAGGGAATACAATATTACCATCGAAACCCTGAATGGTTTTGCGGAACTCCGGCAGGCCCTTGAATTCCTGGATCTGCTGAGATTAAAAAATTTATGGGAAAGCGAATCGGCGGCCTTCAAACGCCTCAGGGAACTGGTAGAACAGAAGTTCTGACCCCGGTAATCTTTAACGGTCAACTATTTTATTGATCAGCTCAACCACCCGGTCCATCTCATCCAGTGTCATCAGCATCAAACGGTACTTTTTGAAATCAGGAACTCCCTTGAAATAACCGCTGTAGAATTTCCGCATTTCCAAAATAGTCCTCTTTTCACCTTTGTATTCAATGGATCGCTGAAAGTGGATCCGGAGAATTTCCACCCGTTCCTGAAGGGAGGGCGGCGGAATCAGTTCCCCCTTATTCAGATAAGCTTTGCATTCACGGAAGAGCCAGGGATTCCCAACGGCGGCCCGGCCAATCATCAACCCATCAACACCGTAACGGTCTTTCATTTCTTTTGCAATCACAGCTCCTGTAATATCCCCGTTGCCGAATACAGGAATATGTATGTGTGGGTTTTGTTTTACTTTACCGATCAGGGTCCAGTCGGCCTGGCCGCCATAGAGTTGCGCCCGGGTGCGACCATGGATGCTGATGGCCTGGATCCCTGCATCCTGCAGTCTTTCGGCAATCTCCATGATATTCCTGCTGGCCTCATCCCAACCCAACCGGGTTTTTGCTGTTACCGGGATCTGTACTGCATTAACAACTGCTTCGGTCATTGCTGCCATTTTCGGAAGATCATTCAACAAGGCTGCTCCTCCTCCCTTGACGACCACCTTTTTTACAGGGCAGCCGAAATTCAGGTCGATGAAATCGGGTTGATGGCTTTCGGCGATGATGGCCGCTTCCCGCATGCTTTCAACTGAATCGCCAAAAATCTGGATCCCGATGGGGCGTTCATCCGCACCGAATTTCATTTTATTCGTGCTCTTGTCGGCTTCACGTATCAGACCTTCCGAAGAAACAAATTCGGTGATAAGGAGATCAGCGCCGAATTCCTTGCAGACAGAGCGGAACGGCATATCCGTGATGTCTTCCATGGGAGCCATGATCAGCGGACAATCCCCAAGTTCAATGTGACCGATCTTTACCAAAAAGCAGTAATTTTGCAGCAAAAGTAATGAATTTCAGAGGTTCCCATGAAAAAGGCCTGGCTGTCGTACCTTACTCCATTTACGAAGATCATCTTTGTGCTCATGCTGATCATTGTGGGACTGATCCTGGCAGTACTATGCGGGCTATTTCTGACCATGATCCAGTACCATGCAGATCCGGCAAAAGCCGTTTTGCTACTCACCAATGACAATGACCCTTCCTGCATTCCACTCTTAAAAGAAATCCAGATCCTTCAATCGATATTCCTGTTCATTATTCCTGCACTCATTGCGGGGACTCTTTTTGAGCGGAGTTCAACAGGTTATTTTGGAATGAAAAAAATTCCCCCCGGATCAATCCTGCTGATGATCCTCATTATCATGATGGTCAGCCTTCCGCTGATCAGCGGGATGATTTCACTGAATGAGATGATGAAACTACCGGCTTCTTTAGGGGGAATGGAAAAATGGATGAAGGAAACGGAAGACCAGGCTGCCCGAATCACAGAGAAATTCCTCGATGTCCATTCCATGGGCGGATTGGCGGTAAATATGCTGATGATTGCTGTCATTCCTGCCATCGGGGAAGAGTTGATGTTTCGTGGGTTGTTCCAGCGCTTGTTGGGCGAATGGTTTAAGAATATCCATATTGCCATCTTTCTTGCGGCTTTTCTGTTTGGCGCTATTCATCTTCAATTCTATGGTCTGCTTCCCAGGATGATGCTGGGGGTGATGTTCGGTTATCTTTACTTGTGGACCGGAACACTCTGGGCGCCGATCTTTGCTCATTTTCTCAATAATGGCGCTGCCGTCCTCGTTTCATATCTTTCAAATACCGGGGTCATTCATGCCGATTATGAGAAGTTCGGTTCCACGGATAATGTTTTCCTGATTACCGGAAGTGCGCTTTTTACCGGTGTACTGCTGTATGCAACCTTCATCATGAGCAAAAAGAAAAACCGTGAATCATGAACTGTCGATGCCTGAAATATGTTGACCGAAAAAAAGGTTAACAACATGGCAAAAGTAAGTTTTTTTGATCAGGAGAATAAACCTCAGTATCAAAGGTATTTCAGTGATAGTTTT
>JBEKST010000043.1:0-15070 GCA_049516815.1 Bacteroidales bacterium
AAAAACGGTAAAATGTAGTGTCACAAACCACTTTGCCTGGTATTACTATGCTGTAAATAAACTCGTTACAAAAAACAAGTGTCAAACTCGGGAGAGTAAACAGCATGCTTGCTGCATCAGAACTCGGCATTTCAGATATTGACCTTGTGTTACTTGGCATCAACGGCGACAACCGGAACGATCCTCTTTATCATGAATTTGCCAGATCCCTTTTCCCTGATACTCCCCTTGCCTATTACAAGCACCTATGCGGCGAATACCACACAGCCTCCTGCTTTGCACTCTGGCTGGCTGCAAATATCATTCAACGACAAACGGTTCCGGATGTCATTCGCCTCAATGACCTCCATCGTGAACCGGTCAGGAATGTTCTTATCTATAACCAGTATTACAACGTAAATCATTCATTCATACTCGTTTCTAAGTGATGCTGGATGCTGGATGAATTGACAATTTTTCTCTGCGCACCCTGCCTATCGGCAGTCAGGTTTGCACAGAACTTTGCGTGCTGTTAAAAAATGATAGCAGTTGTAAGCACGCTTTTGGAAACGCACGCTGGAATCATTGATCGGTTATTTCCAAAAATCAAAATAATTATGCCATTGCAGGGGATATTTCCGTGTTATCCTTTCAAACTCAGAAACATATTCTTTTATAAAATTCACAACTAATTCTGAGCGTTCCATTGGGTTTTTAACGGATGGTATGAACTTTAACGGAGTAGCATAGAACCGGTATTGTTTGCGTGATTCCTTAACAGCAAACACATAAGAAACGGGCACATTGAAATAGGAAACCATATGCCAGGGGCCTAACGGGAAAAGTGCCGGTTCACCCAAAAAATCAATTTTAATTGTTTGGTTTCCATCTATAAACCGGTCACCATGAAACGCTACTAATTCTTTATTCACCAACGCTTGTTTTATTTCATACATATGAGAAAAAGCTTCACCGATTTTGATAAAGTGAACATTCTGATCCGTTAGAATATCAGACATATATTTTTTGATAGCTTGCTCTTCAGCATCAAAAATAACCAGATTGATTTTTTTGTCAAGGAAGTCCAGTGCTTTCCCTCCTACTTCCCAGTTCCCAATATGACCGCTGATAAGGATACCTCCGTCGTGCATTTCCAGCAAATGCTCTTTACCTTCGAGAATAAAGTTGAATTTGTCCTTTAATCCAGAAAGGACGGCAGTTTTATCGATTAATCCCTGTCCTAAAACATAATAGTTTCTAAAAATACTTATTATTGATTTAAACCGGCTTTGCTCAAGGCGGATATGAAAAAAGTAAAACATTGATCTGAAAGCCCTTCTGGAGACAAAAACAAAATAAGCAGAGACAAAGATTAAAAGAAAATACGCAAAATTAAGTCCAAGATGCCTTATGCTCCAGACAAAAATCCTGTAGCCAAGAACACTTCCTCTGCTTTTCCCTTCCCATAAAGTCATAATTCGTTATGTTGATTTTAACTTTAAAAATACATCCGATTTGTTTTATTCACGAAATCTCTATTTCATAGGTGTTCATGAATGCTTCGCATTTCATATTTCGTTGATCGAATGTTCGAGTAATCATTCTGGATTTTTTTTGAATAATCGAGTATTGATCAACGATCTTTGAAATCAGATCGAACTTTAAACCTGGGGATCCAGGGCGGTACTTTCTGACAATATTCTTTCCAGCTTTCTCCAAAACGACGTTCCAGTTGTGGTTCTTCATAGTTACGTACGATTAAATATATGATCCTGACCATGGCAATGAGCCATACAAGGAGTATAAAATGACCAAAAGTGAAGATTTCACCAAACACCACAAGAAATAATGCCCACATCATCGGGTGCCGGACAATACCATAAATATTGCGTGTCATTATTTTTTTGGGTGCTGAAGTAACTAGAAATGTTCCTTTTCCAAACAAAAATATCAAAGCTGCACACCAGATGGCTAAGGCAGCACCTAACCACATTATGATTATCCCGACTGTTTCAACACCAGGTATCCCAAAGCCATCCTTGGTTTTTATTTTTACAAGCTTCATTAAAAACTGAGGAATAATATACAGCACAGAAAAGGGGCCGATAAATCCATATAATGCCCCATCAATTACCTGGATAATAATTCTATAAATACGCTTGAGCATGTGAAACAGATTTTAAATTCAGGACTTATTTTTTGCAATCCGAAGATCTGTACGAAATTATAACTTTTTGTAAGATGATTCACCAATATTTATTTTATACTGCATTCGCATGATAAAAAAATATTAAACCAAAAAATATCAGGCTTATAAGGCCGAATGCACAATACGTGATGCCTAATGCCTATTTCCTGATGCCTTGATTCATTTTTTCTGCTACCTTTGCAACCCTAGTACGTTTTTCATGCCGCGAAGGATTTTTATTACAGGAATAGGGATAATATCCTCCATCGGGAACGATGCCGGTTCTGCATTTACTTCACTTGCTGAAGAGAGATCAGGTATAGCCGGGATCACTCTTTTCGATACCAGCCTGAAAGATAAATTTCCGCTTGCCGAAGTGAAAATGACCACAAAGGAATTGCTGGAAGTTGCAGGTTGCAGCGGTAAAAAGAATTTTACCCGTACCGCACTGCTCGGGATGATTGCAGCACGCGAAGCGATAGGGTCAGCAGAGTTCGGCGATATCAATGAATACCGCACCGGGCTTATCTCTGCCACTACGGTTGGCGGTATGGACCGTAGTGAAAATTTTTATAAAGAATTTCTTTACGATCCTAAAAAAGGACGCCTGATCGATATTGTTAACCACGATTGCGGCGACAGTACGGAACGGATTGCAGATTTCCTCGGGATCAGGGATTTTATGACGACCATCAGCACTGCCTGTTCCTCTTCTGCCAATTCCATTATGTTCGGGGCGCAGCTGATAAAAGCAGGCTTTATTGATCGTGTAATTGCCGGTGGAACCGATTCGGTGACAAAATTTACGCTCAACGGGTTCAACACGCTGATGATCCTGGACAAGAACGATTGCCGGCCCTTTGATGAAAACCGTGCTGGGCTTACTCTTGGAGAAGGTGCAGCGTATGTTGTCCTGGAATCTGAAGAAGTTGTAAAAGCCCGAAACAAAAAAGTCCTGGCAGAGTTGACAGGTTACGGGAATGCCAATGATGCCTATCATCAGACTGCGTCTTCACCGGAGGGTGACGGGGCTTTTCTTGCTATGCAGAATGCATTGCAGCTTAGCAGGCTCAAGCCGGAAGAGATCGACTACGTTAATGTTCATGGAACCGGAACACAGAACAATGATCTTTCGGAAGGTATTGCCTTGCAGAAAATCTTCGGGGAGAAGATGCCATTTTTCAGTTCAACCAAATCGTATACTGGTCATACCCTGGGAGCTGCCGGCGCTGTGGAAGCCGTTATTTCCGTCCTATCGATCAACCATGCAATACTTTTTCCCAACCTACGGTTTGAAACACCAATGAAAGAACTCAGCATCGCCCCTTTCAAAAAAGTGATGAGAGGCGTTGAAGTCAGGAATATCCTTTCGAATTCCTTTGGATTCGGTGGAAATAACTCAACATTGATCATTTCAAAAATGAATTGATTTTAATGAAGAACGAAAATTCTATGCTGCCATTATACATTACCGGCTTAGGAAACATCTCTCCACAAAAAACCTGGGACAACAGTCATTTTCTTGAAGAGGTTACAACTCTGGAGACAAATTACCTCCGGTGCCAGGATCTGAATTACAAGGAATATATCGCCGGCGATATGGTCAGGAGGATGAGCAGGATCATCAAAATGGGTGTGGCTGCGGGAAAGATCTGTCTGGCCGATGCTGAATGTACGATGCCGGATGCAATTATCACCGGAACAGGACTCGGGTGCATCGAGGATACTGAAAAATTCCTGACGAACATGATCCGGGACAACGAGGAATTTCTCACCCCGACTTCATTTATCCAATCGACACACAATACTGTCAATGCCCAGATTGCATTGCTGCTGAAATGCCATAACTATAACTTCACCTATGTTCACCGGGGGTTTTCATTTGAAAGTGCGCTTCTTGATAGTTTCATCCGGATCAACTCTGGAGAATCGGGAACGATTCTGCTTGGCGGAATAGATGAGATGACTCCAAATACCTTTGCCATACTGCAGCGGCTCGGACATTACAAACGGAAACCGGTCAACAACCTGGATCTGCTGAAGGATCATTCCCGTGGAGCCATTGCCGGGGAAGGAGCCGCATTTTTTTTGCTATCTGCTAACCCCGGGACAAAGAATTATGCAAAAATCGAAGCACTGGATACCTTCTACAAACCAGATACAGATAAGATCCCTGCACATATTTCAGCATTTCTTGAACGATCAGGCAAGAAGATTGACGAAATCGACCTGGTACTTATAGGAATGAGCGGAAATCCTGCAAACGATAAGGTTTACTATGATGTCCGAAACCAACTGTTCAGGGAAAAGCCCCAGGCCTGGTTCAAGCATCTTTGCGGCGAATATCATACCGCTTCTTCCTTCGGACTCTGGCTGGCTGCGATGATCCTGAAAAACGGGCAAGTTCCTGAAACCATCCGTCTGAAAGGAGTAACTCACGGGAATCTCAGGAATATCCTTATCTACAACCATTACAGGAACCTTGATCATTCATTGATGCTTGTAAGTTCAGTCTAGATGTTAACGTTCCGGAATACCAACATTGTTTTTTTTATCCTGCTGTTCACGCTGATCATCCTTGGAATATTGCAGTTTCCGGTTCATTACTACTATTATATCATTCTTTTTTCGCTATACATGACCCTCTCTGTTTCAATGTCTTTTTTCATCCGGTCGGGATATTACATGAAAGCATTGTGCAACGCGGTAACCGAAGAGAAGATGGTTTCCATTACTTTTGATGACGGACCAGACCATGATTTGGCTCCTAAGCTTCTTGACCAGTTAAAAACCCTTGGAATCCCTGCCACTTTTTTCTGCATCGGTCACAAAATAAAAGGAAATGAAGAGCTCCTGAAGCGGATGCATTCGGAAGGTCATCTTATCGGAACACATAGCTATTCTCATTCCAACTGGTTTGATTTTTATTCTCCCATACGGATGCGCAGGGAATTGGAAAACAGTACACAAAAAGTATTTGAAGCAACCGGCAAGAAGCCATTCCTGTTTCGTCCTCCCTACGGGGTAATCAACCCTATGTTAAAATGGGCATTGCACGGAGGGGGATTTTATGTGATCGGCTTCAGCAACCGTTCCTGGGATACCTCCAGCCGGAAAAAAGAGATCATTCTTGCCCGGATCATGAAAAACCTGAAGCCAGGTGACATCATCCTGTTGCATGATACGGTTCCGGAAAACATAGAAGTTATCAAAAACCTGGTTGAAAAAACAAAACAGGCCGGCTACCGGATCGTACCCCTTGACCAACTCCTGAATATTCCTGCTTATGAAGTGTAAACACTATTCTATATTACATTTTTTCCTGTTTCTTGTTTTGTCTGCCTATTCGCAGGGACCATTAACCGAGATGAAAGATCCTGTATTTTTCAAGCAAAGGTTTGCGGAAGCCACCCGGAAAACGCAAACCATCGAAGCTAATTTCATCCAGGAGAAAAACCTCAGTGTTCTCTCTGAAAAGATCACCACTAAAGGCAGGTTCCTTTTCAAAAAAGAGAAAAAACTTCGATGGGAATACACCGAACCCTTTCATTACCTGATCGTCCTCAACAATGGAACCATGTTAATCCAGGACGAAGAGGAAAAAAACAAGATCGACATACGGAACAATAAGATGCTGGCTGAGATCAATTCCATTATCATAGGATGTGTCCAGGGTAATTTATTCAATGATGAGAAGAAATTTCTTTCATCTTTCTTTGAAAACAGCGGATCCTTCCTTGTTAAACTGAAACCGATAGCATCGAACCTGAAGGAATATTTCAGTGAGATAAGGATCTTATTTGATAAAAATGATCTTTCAGTCACACAGTTTGAGATGGTTGAACCCTCGGGTGATTATACCAGGATCGATTTTTCCGGAGAAAAAATAAATACCAGCATTCCTGATGAGAAGTTCCTTGTTCCATAAGTTCCTGCTGATCCTCTTCCTGTGGATATGGGTTTCTCCATGGATCATAGCACAGCCGAAAGGAACTATATCCGGGCAAGGCCCTTACACCGCTGCTATCTTCGATTCATCATTTGAAAAAGCTCTTTATAAAGGCAGTTTAGATATTTCAAAACATCACCTGAGCGGATTGTTTTTTCTGAAACGGATTTCCATGAACTCAGTCCGCATTATATTTTCCAATGAACTGGGAATGAATTTTTTTGATCTTGAATTAAAAGGAGATGAATTCATCGTTCATTCCTGTTTTCCTTCCCTGGATAGACCATCGCTTCTGAGACTTCTCGAAAATGACTTCCGCCTTCTTCTGGTGCCGGATACGACCGTAATAAGGATGAAACGCGGACGGTCAAAAGACCCGGAACTTTTAATTTTTGGGGTGAAGACAGCAAGAGGGTCTTCCCATTATACGTATGACAAAGATTCGGGAAAGATCCGCAGGATACAGATTTCCCGGTCCATCATGAGCCGGACAGATCTTCAGGTATATGGTGATCTGCGCCTGCAACCTGTGAAGATCTATATCACCAACCCGGCAATCCGCCTTCATATCCGGATGACATTCCTAAGCAATTAAGTCAGGATCATTCATGTTTTTTCCGGCTTGTATTTTTTCGTAATTTTACCTGCTTAATTCAGCATTTTTTTTAATCCTATGTTGTTGAAAAATTTTTACACGGTCATTCATTGTTCAGGGACTGAAGAAGAATTATCGCAAACGGGAATACCATCAGAAAGATACCGGTTTACGCTGGAACTAAATCCCGCTCATCCTGTCTATGAAGGACATTTTTCGGGTAATCCGGTGGTTCCCGGGGTTTGCCAGATACAGATGATCAGCGAATTACTTTCTGTCATCAAAGGAAGTGCTTTGCGTTTGATGCATGCCGATAACGTAAAATTTCTTTCGTTGATGGTTCCGGATAAGAATCACATCATCGATGCCGATATCCGGGTAAGAACTGCAGAGAATGGAGAGATCTCTGCCAATGCGACCCTTCAGGGAGGAGAAGTTATTTTTATTAAATTCAAAGGCTTATTCAGGAAAGAATCATAAAAATCAGGAGACCGGAAAGATGACATCAGACCAGCCACACCGCACTTCAATTATCGTGAGAGGATACGAACTTGATTCGTACAGCCATGTCAACAATGCCGTTTACCTTCAGTACCTGGAACAGGCACGGTGGGTATTCATGAAAGACAGGGAATTGCTCGAACGTATCAATGATGAAGAATTATTCCTGGTGGTTACAGAGACCCACATACGTTACTTGCGGGAAGCTAACCTTTTTGATGAGCTGATCGTGGAAACCACGATGAAGGCAGAAGAACCTTACCTGGTTTTCAGGCAGAAGATCCTGAATGAGAAAACCGGGATTGTATTGTCGAGGGCTACTGTAAAGACGATTTTCGTCAATCAACAACGGATGCCTATGGATATACCGCCTTTTATTTACTGAACCTTTCAACAGCACCGTGAGTGGAAACGGCATGATCGATAAGAAAATCAAGGACGACATCGGGATTATCATCCTGGAGAACCCACCGCATAACTATTTACAAAAACCTGAGTTCATTCCGGTTTCGGAATTACGGGAATGGATCGAAGGAACCCATCTTAAAGCGCTGGTCATATCGGGATCAGGAAGGCATTTCTCAGGAGGCGCAAAGCTGGATTCTATTTTTACCATGGCTGAAGCCGGCGAGCCGATGGAAGGCCAGATGGAAAAAGGGAAAGAACTGCTCGACTACCTGCAGGATCTCAACATCCCGGTTGCAGCAGCCATCAGTGGCGTGTGTTTTGGCGGAGGGCTGGAGATCGCCTTGGCTTGTCATATGCGCATATGCAGCGAGAATGCACTGTTTGCCTTCCCGGAAACAAACCTTGGCCTGATGCCAGGACTTGGCGGAACCTTTCGTCTCGGTGAACGGCTCTCACTTAAGAATTCGCTGAAGATGATCCTCGGTGGAGACATTATCAATGCCGAAGAAGCACTTCTCCTGAAGGTGGTAGATACCATCGTAAAAGATGAGGAACCCTTATCATACACTTTGCATTTCCTCAGGAAGATCACGGAAGGCAGGCCGCTGAAGATTATTAACTATGTGATGCAGGCGCTGAAAAATTCAAAACGACTACCGGCTGAGGAATCGATGCGGGAAGAGACAAGGATGTTCTGCGATCTTGCAAGGATCGAATCGAACAGAAGGAAAATTGCAAATCCATAAATCACACGACTCCTTTCCTTCTTTCTTCTTTCTGAAGGCAGGAAGAAAGAGCGTTGTGAAGAAGCATGAAACAGATACGACATACCTTAGCATTTAATATAACCGACGGCATCGGGCACCTGGAATTAAACCAGCCACCGGCGAACCAGATGAATGCTGAATTTTTCTCTGAGTTCAATAAGCTGGTTGATGAGCTGAGGGTCATGAAGGGGTTAAAGGCGATTGTAATCAGTAGCAAAGGAAGGCATTTCTCTTCTGGAGCCAACGTAGAAGAGCTGTTGGAACAAGCGGGGACACCAGGCGAAAGGAATCATGCGGAAATGAAGGAAAACTGGAATACCATCTCTGAAAGGAATTCCCGTTCTTTCTTATTTTTTGAAGAAACGGAAATCCCTGTGATCGCTGCCATCCGCGGTGTCTGTATCGGCTGT
Source organism: Bacteroidales bacterium (assembly GCA_049516815.1). Lineage (GTDB taxonomy): Bacteria > Bacteroidota > Bacteroidia > Bacteroidales > FEN-979 > FEN-979. Next base: position 8,798 of record JBEKST010000043.1, read on the forward strand.
GCATTTGAGCTTGCCATGTTCAGCCATTTTCGCTTTTGCGGTGAAGATGCCGTGTTCGGGCTACCTGAAACCACGTTTAACCTCATGCCGGGGCTCGGAGGAATCCGGAAAATTGCTGCTCTGTGCGGACAGGCAAAAGCGATAGAATTATTACTGAAAGGCAATACATTCGGCGCAGAGGAAGCACAGCTGAATCATCTTGTCGATAAGATCGTTCCCAGGCGAAAAGTAGTTGAATTCTCTATGGCATTCGCCCGGAAGGTGATGAAGAATTACAAAAAACAAAAAGCATCCCTATATTTACGACAAATCCCATTGGATGACCCTTTCTATATTTGACCAAAGTCCTTATGTAAAACTTGCCGGGACAGGCAGTTATCTTCCGGGGAAATCTATTCCGGTAGATGAGATCGACCGTTATCTCGGAGACATGCCGGATGCGCCACATAAGGTCCGGCGATGGCTTGAACGGATCCGCCCGTTGATGAAGGAAATGCTCGACATTGAGTATTATCATTTCGCCATAGATCCGGTGACCCGCCAATTCACAGAGGATAATGTGACGATGTCGGTAAAAGCCGCGCTGAAAGCTCTTTCCGATGCAAAAATGGAAGCCGGCGACATCGACCTGATCCTTTACGGCAGCGCTCACCAGGACCAGATGCCAACGGCATCGGTGAGGATCCAGGAGCAACTGGGCATTGAGCAATGCGGGGAAATTTCCGTTCACGCCAATTGCACTTCTGCTTACAAAGCGCTGTTGCTCGGTTATGACCTGCTGAAAAACGGTCGCTATCACAATGCACTGGTGATCTCATCCAGCATGTCCTCTTCCGAGTTGATTACCGAATATTACAATCAAGCCCTGGTGACAAAGGAAGAGCTTTTTCTTCGATTTTTTCTGAGCGATGGCGCTGCAGCCTTGGTTTTAAAGGCAGTAGATCAGCGATCGGAAGGACTTTTTATCGAACATGTTTACATGGAATCTATCGGCGGGAAAAAACCTTCCGCCATGGGAAATAAGCGTCCGGCCTACTGGATGAATCCCAAAGAAGAATTTGAAAAAGGATATCATCATCTGGCCCAGATGTTCCAGGAAGAGTTGCGCATCAACTTTCATGATCCCGATGGATCGGTCTTCCTTAAAGGTTTAAAACGTATGATCACAAAATACGGGATCGACCTTTCGATGTTGCGCTTTTTCCAGGTGAACTTCCCTTCAAAGCACATCACCGAACTGGTAATGGAAGAGTGTGAATCGCTGGGAATTCCGCGGGATACGCTCTATTCCAAAATGTCCACCATGGGCTATATCGGCCCACCCATGGCATTGCTATGCTTAGATAAGATTAAAAAGGAAGAAGAACTGGTCCCCGGGGATATGCTGCTCAGCTTTGTCACTGAAGTTAGCAAATTCATGCAAGCCGGCTATGTTATCAGGTATTATAAACCGTAATTCATTCCTTTATCCTAAAATTGAAAACGAAAAAAAAATATACTCTCTACCTGATCTCACCGCATCAGAAGTACATCAATTACCCTGCACATGTTGAACTGGCGAAGATGTTCGGCAAGAAGCGGCTGATGGTTCCTTTGGCGCTTCCAACAGTTGCCGGGCTGACCCCGGATCACTATGATATCCGTATCTTTGATGAAGACATCGAAACCCTGCCATTCAAAAAAATCCCTGATATCGTCGGAATAACAACCCTTGCAGCAACGATTGACCGTGCCTATGAACTGGGTGACCAATATCGTGCAAAAGGTGCAAAAGTCGTTTTCGGCGGGCCTTATGCTTCGTTCATGACAGAAGAGGCGCTTCACCATGCCGACAGTATTGTGGTTGGCGAAGCAGAGGGGTTATGGGAAGAATGTCTCCTGGATTTCGAGAAAGGCCGTATGAAGCCTGTTTACAGGACAGACGAATGCAGGCCTTACAATACCCAGAAGCTTCCCCGTTGGGATCTCATCAAAACAAGGAAGATCTTCCAGGTGGCCATCCAGACTTCACGGGGATGCCCTTTTAACTGCGATTTTTGTCTTGTTTCAAAGATGTTTGGGAGGAAGATGCGTTACAGGGAGATTGAAAATGTGATGGAAGAGATCAAAGCTGCACCATCGAAATATATCTTTTTTGTGGATGACAACCTTACCATCAATAAAAAACATGCCAAGGAGCTGATGAAAGCAATCAAGCCGCTGGGGATCTCCTGGGGGTGCATGTGCAGCATTGATGTGGCCACCGATGATGAATTGCTTCAACTGATGGCCGAATCCGGTTGTTTCAACATCCTGATCGGTTTTGAATCCCTGAATCCTGCAAGCCTCGACGAGACCAACAAACTTCATAACAAGGCAGCTACCATCTATGAGACGGCCATCAGGAAGATCCATTCCCACGGCATCCATATCAATGCTTCTTTCGTGGTAGGTTTTGACAATGATACCTTTCAGGAATTTGATGATATCTTTAATTTTTCGATGCGTACGAATATGCCCAGCGTGAACCTTCACTTGCTGGCAGCGCCGCCGGGCAGCGAGATCTATAGAAAATACCAGTTGGAAGGACGATTGGCCGATTGCAAGGCGGAACTCGGCTCGGGTCACTTCCCGACTCTTCATTACATGAACATGTCGCAGATCGAGATTTTCGATAAATACATGGAGACCATCAGCAGGCTTTATTCCTTTGAAACAGCCCGGATCAAAGCAGAAAAACTCTTTTCCGGAGGTGAGTTTATACGTAAAGGGGGCGATATCCCTGCATTGCTTAAGGCGCGGTTGTCGTGGATCTTATTCAAGGTGTTTGTCCTGACAACAGATCCTGAACGAAAAAAATTATTCAGTTTCATCTTCAAATTGATCCGGACGAAAAAAATCGCTATCGACAAAGGGTTCAGCTACCTGCTGTCGATGCTGAGTTGCAATCGGCAGATCGCAGAACACCAGAAACACATGAAAGAATACAGAGCTATGGTGATGGAATATAGTTCTGAACCCTGGAATACCCACAGGAATGCATCCTGATGTGGAATGATAAATTTTTCTTCACAGAAATCGGAACCAATGCTAATGAATATCGGTATCATCGGCGAGGGAAAAATGGGGACTAATCTATTCTACTACCTGCTTGACATGGATTTCAACCTGACCTGGATCTGCAGTCCGGAGGCTGACCTGGATAAACTCCGCAGGATTTTCAGCAAACGGTTGGGCAGGTCATTGGAAGCCGGGATCATAGATGAAGACCGGTTTCAAAGCATCCTGGAGCGTATTAAAATCTCAAATGCATTAGAAGATGTTGCATCCTGTGAACTTATCATCGAGGCCATCACAGAAGAACTGGAAGCCAAACAGGAATTGTTCCGGCTGCTGGATACGATAGTGCTTCCCGGGTGTATTTTCACATCGAATTCTTCCTCGATAAAACCTTCTTATCTTGTTCCATCCGAAAACCGGAAAGAAAAATTTGCCGGACTTCATTTCTTTTATCCGATTGCCTTAAAAGATATTGTTGAGGTAATCCTGACACAGGAAACTTCGAAGGAAACCCTGGCGCAGATTACCTCTTTCATGGAAAGCATCCGTCGCAGGTTCCTTATCCTGAAAGAAAAAGACAGTTTTATCCTTAACCGTATCTTCCTATATTTCCAGAATGAGGCCTTTCTTCTTGTGAATGAAAAGAAAGCAAGCCTGCAGCAAATTGACAGGATCGTGTGTGAACGATTTTTCCCAATCGGGGTATTTGAGTTCTTCGATAGTGTGGGTCTTGATATAATGCTTACTTCGGTACAAAATTATTCAAAGGATGATCCTGAGGAAGAGAGGTTTCATCCCCTGATCGCACAATTGCAGGAACTTGTGTCGAAAGGCAGGCTGGGAACAAAAACGAAAAATGGTTTTTACGGGGAAGGTATTTCCATCGATCCCGGTTACCCGGAAAATGATGGAGAGATCATTGCAAAACTTCAGGCATCGTATGCAGATGCATTCCGCTGGTTCTGCCATTCATCGGGCATCCCTTCTGCAGAATTGAAAACCGCCATGGATGAATACTTTGGCACAGAAACGCCGGCAGTTTCTTAAAATTCTGGTCTTATTCAAGAAATTCTTTGTATTCCTGTGGCAGATTTGTTATTTTTGTACATCATAATAATTAAAAAAATCAGATTCAAAAACACAACATTATGAAGAAGTTATTTTTCATTTTGATTGCCTTGTTTGTTATGGCAGTTGTCGCTACATTAATAGCAAAACCTTCCATTAAGAATACATCCGACATTTTTGTTTCAAGTACTGAGGGACAGCCGCTGGCCGACAGTATAATGAAGATCGTAAAGGTATCATGCATGGATTGTCATGGCGATGGAGGCAATGGTATGGCCTGTGCACATGTGAATTTCTCAAAATGGTCGTCCTATAAGCCTGAGAAACAGGCAGACAAAGCTAATGATGTTTGCCAGATCATTACAAAAGGATCTATGCCTCCGAAAAGGTACTGTGCAAACCACCCGGCTGCTGTTCCTACACAGGCACAGATTACTATCATCTGTAAATGGGCAAAGGCGCTCAATAAATAAATTTCCTAAAGTACAAACGTCCCAAACGGAGCAGATGTCTGAAAAAGTAGTCGTTACAGGGATGAATATCATTTCATCCCTCGGTCTTGATTTGCAAACAAACTGGAACAACCTTGTTGCCGGGAAAAGCGGGGTGAAGAAGATCACCCTGTTTGATGCTTCGGAAAACATTACACGGATCGCTGCCGAAGTTCCTTCAGAATTTGAAGAATTTTCCAGGAAATACATTAAAAAACGGGCCGGGAGCCAGATGACACGTGTCACTAAGATGTGTGTTGTCTGTGCGAAAGAAGCTGTGGAAAACAGCGGGATAGATTTCGAACAGATGGATAAAACCCGTTGTTCCGTCATTCTCGGGGTAGTTAATACAGGCAATTCCAGTACCGAAAAAGAGACAACGCACCAGAACCGGATCTTTAAGAGCATGACGAATTCGATGTCGGCCTGGATTTCGCTGGATTACCAGCTGATGGGCCCCAATTTTGTGGTGAATACTGCATGTGCCTCTTCCGCTTATGCAATCAGCCTTGGATATGAGATGATCCGTAACAGCCAGGCCGACCTTGTGATCGTAGGTGGCGCCGATTCAATTGTGAATTTTGAAGAGATCGAAGGATTTAACTCCCTGTATGCTATTTCAGTGGAAAATAATCCTCCTGAAAAAGCCAGTAAACCTTTTTCCAAAAACCGTGACGGTTTTGTGATCGGCGAAGGTGCCGGCATCCTGATCCTTGAATCGGAGGCTTCGGCGAAGAAAAGAAATGCCACTATTTATGCTGAAATTGCGGGGTATGCTATCACCAGCGAAGGCTACAACATCATGGCGCCGATGAAAGATGGGGAAGGAATGGCTTTTACCATGGAAAAAGCCCTCCAAAATGCAGGGATTTATAAGGAAGAAGTTGATTACATCAATGCACACGGTACCTCCACCGAGTTGAATGACCGCTATGAAACTATGGCCATCAAAAGGGTGTTCGGTGACCGGGCATACAAAATCCCGGTTTCCTCATCCAAATCGATGATCGGACATACCATTGGTGCGGCCGGGGCAATTGAGGGCATCATCACGATTTTGTCAATCCTCAATGGCATCCTTACACCAACAATCAACCTCGATCAGCCCGATCCCGATCTTGACCTCGATTACGTTCCGAATCAATCAAGGGAGAAAGAGGTAAATGTCGCCCTTTCAAACTCTTTCGGGTTTGGCGGACATAATGCAACCCTCGTATTCCGGAAATACAGTTAATAAGTATCAATAGAAAAAATGAGGCTGGATTCCAAAAAAAAGTCTATTTTTGCACACTGATCCAAAATATACCCATAATGGCCTTGATTACAGAAAATACAAGAAAAGAAGTAACAGATATTGTTCATAATTTTTTTGCTGATGAATGTGAAGTGGATATCAAGGATATTCATGCTGATACAAATATCATAAATGACATCGATGGCGATTCCCTGATGTTCCTCGAACTCATCGAAATCTTTAAAAAGAAATACAACCTGGATATTGAACTGAAAACAATCGGGAAATATTCGGTTAAACACCCGGTTCAGACCATCGGCCAGCTGATTGATATGCAGCTCCTGATCATCGAACATGAGAACAAATTGCTCGAACTTGATCAATAAAATGAGACCTCTTCCTTGTCACAGAAGAAATTAGCATTCGTCCGGGAAATGAACG
>JBEKST010000044.1:0-15024 GCA_049516815.1 Bacteroidales bacterium
AAAGTGATTGCAGTAAATGTTTTTCCCGCCCCGGTAGCCATCTGTATCAAGGCTCTCGGCCTGTTTTCCTTAAAAGAGGTTTCTAATTTATTAATTGCTTTTATCTGGCATTCTCTTAATCCCTGAGTTTGCAGGACAGGCAAATCGTATAATCTTCTCCGGAGTGATTTACCTGTTTTCAGCCAATCTCTCAGGTCTTCAGGCCGGTGAAAGCTAAAAACCTCCCTTGCCCGGGGTTTGGGATCGGTAAAATCAGTAAATCGGGTAATTTCGCCTGTACTAATATAAACAAAAGGTAGAGGCTCATTCTTCAGATGCTTGAGTTTTGCCGTTGCATATCCTTCAGTCTGGTCCTCATGAATATTTAATTTATGCCCTTCTTCTTCCCGTTTTGCTTCAATTACTCCGCATGGTTTACCGTCCACAAATAAAGCATAGTCGGCTGGTCCGATGTCTGTCAAATATTCCTTGACAGCAACACCAATTCCTGCATGAAGATTAACTTGTTTAATACCCTGAATAATCCAACCGCAAGCAGTCAGTTGCTTGTCAATATTATCTCTTGCGATTTGTTCCGGATTTTGGTTGGGCATAACCATACCAATCTGATTTCAATCGGTTAAATTACAAATTATTAACAAAGTAGCAAAAAATATACACGCTGATCGGGAAAGTCTGCTCGTCACAGATGAGCAGTAATAGGGCACGCGTTACAAACGCGCGCCAGATAAGGAATGTGAGAGGTAGCAAAGTGAACAGTGAACAATTCTCAGTTAGCAGAGAACAACTAACAACTAACAGTACAAATGAAATCCAACTCACCAGCTCATGAGCTCATCAACTCGCCAGCTAAAGCGCCCCCATCAACTGTTTCAGCTTAATTTCGGCAACTTTTGCCGCATATCCGAAGTTCGTCAAACGGGTAAGTGATTCCTGGAAACTTTCCTGGGCCTGCCGCACTTCAAGGGCTGTGGTTTGTCCCAATTTCAGCCGTTGCATTGAAATGGTCAGGTTTTCACGGGCCAAAGTAAAATTATCCTTTTCGATCTGAAGTAAATAGAGCTGATTGTCAAATTCAGTCAGAGCAAGTTGAAGCTGGGTGTTAACCTGGAGTTTGGCGCTTTCGAAAGTAATCTTTGCCGATTCGAGTTGAAGCCGGGCAACAGCAATCTGGCGGCGGATATTCCCCGCCTGGTAAAGGGGAATCGACAGGGTGGCGCCAACCTGCGGTCCATAGGTTTCGTTCATCCGGACTGTCCCGATTGTATAGTCGCTGTGAAGGAAATCATATCCTGCCGAAATATTCAGATTAGGAAGCCGCAAGGCTCTGAATTCATTGACCCCCAGCCTTGCTACCTCAACCTGTTTCTGAGAAGACAGGACCGATGGATTCACAGAGAAAAGTTTTTGTGCAAGTTCTTTTTTATCCGGATGATAATCCTGCGTGATAGAATCTACCACTTCAAAAAGCTCTTCCGGATCGCGCGACAAGAGTTGATTAAGTTGCCGCCGGGCTGCCAGGATCACTGCCTGTTGTGAAATGGCATCCTCCTGGTAAACATTCAGGTCGATCTTTGCCTGGAGAAGGTCGGTTTTAGGAGAAAGTCCTGCATTAAAACCGGTCTGGAGAAGATCCACCCGTTCCTGGTTATAACGGATCACCTCCAGGATCGCCTTTAATTGTTCCTTCTGTCTTACCACATTAAAGTACCCGGCATACACGTCGTATAATGTTTGCATAACCTGGTTCCGGAACTGAATCTCGCCCAGGGCTTCAATTTCGTTCAGTTTCCTTTTTGTGACAAACATCTTTCCCCCGTCAAACAAGGTCCAATTCAGTACGATACCGGCCGACAGTGAATTTGAATTTGCATTTGCTGCGATGGTAGGGGGTGCTTCATAATTATGCTGGTTAACATGCTGCAGGTTATAAACATCGGCCCCGGTGATCCCGGCCTCCGGTAACATCCCTGCATTGCCGGCAGTATTGTTACGTTTGCTGATATCGGCAGCATTACGGGCAACACGGATGTCAAAGTTGTTCTTCAGCGCAAGGGCAGCTGCAGAATCGGCTGTAAGCATTTTTTGAGCAGGGGATACAATACAGGCAAAGATCAGGATCACAAAAAATAAAAATACTTTCTTCATCGGCATCAGTTTATCAGGGGATCCTCGGTTTTTTCAACTCTTTCCTTGTTGGTTGCCATCAGAACATACATCGTAGGTACCACAAATAAGGTAAGGATTAATGCAAAGAATAAGCCGCCTACGACCACGATACCCATCGGCATACGGCTGTGCGCTCCTGCACCCAGGGCCAGGGCAATAGGCATGGCGCCGAAGATCGTTGCCAGCGAGGTCATCAGGATCGGTCGTAACCTGGCTGCGGCAGCTTCAAAGGCCGCTTCTTCCTTGGGCAGTCCGGCTTTCCTTTTCTGGTTGGAGAATTCCACGATGAGGATCCCGTTTTTCGTTACGATACCGATCAGCATGATCATCCCGATCTCTGAAAAAATGTTCAGCGTCATCCCAAACACCCATAAAGAAATCATCGCTCCTGCCATGGCCATCGGTACAGTAAGCATGATGATAAACGGATCGCGGAAACTTTCAAACTGAGCAGCAAGAATAAGGTATATTAGCATAAGCGCCAGCACCAGTGCAAAAGAAGTGTTTGAACTGCTTTCTGCGAAATCCCTCGATGGCCCGTATAAGTCAGTTTGGAACGATTCATTCAGGACTTTTTTGGAGATTTTCCGCATCTCGGCAATCCCTTCTCCCATGGTGTGTCCCGGTGCGAGGGAAGCAGAAACCGTAGCCGATTTGTATCGGTTGTAATGATATAACGTCGGAGGCTTGCTATTTTCCTCCATCTTTAACAAATTATCCAGCTGAATTAATTTCCCGGAATTACTCCGCACATACAATGAAGTAATATCCGAAGGTTCGCTTCTCAAAGATCGCATTACCTGGCCAATCACCTGATATTGTTTTCCGTTTCGCAGGAAATAGCCGTAACGGCGACCGCTTAATGCAAATTGCAGGGTATTGGAAACATCCAGGACGTTGACGCCAAGATTAGTCGCTTTCATCCTGTCGACAGTAAGATCCAATTCCGGCTTGTTGAATTTCAGGTTCACATCCACATTCCCGAATATACTGTCTTTCCTGGCTTCATCAAAAAATTTCGGAAGGAATTGCTGCATCTTCTCAAAATCCAGGGTCTGGATCACAAATTGCACCGGCAATAGCGAACCTCCGGACAATGAAGTGGAAATTGTTTGTTCCTGGTTCGGGATGAGTCTCGCTTCCGGGAAATTCCTATAAAGTCTGATAAGCTTATCATAGACTTGTTGCTGGGTAGCCTTTCGCTCGCTGGGTTCAGTAAGAAAAACCTGAATGCCACCGGTATTGGTACTGGTCCCTCCAAACCCGGGAGCGGTTCTCCCAAAAACCAGGCGGGCCTCGGAAACGCTGTCCATAACCATCTGTGCCACGCGACTGATCAGGTTTTCCGTATAATCAAAATCAGTTCCTTCCGGTGCCGTGACACTGGTTCGGATGATACTATGGTCTTCCAGGGGTGCCAGTTCAGATTTTAAATTTCTCCCGACGAAAAAAATCAACAAAAGACATATTCCAAGGATCAAAAATGAAATCCATTTACGTACCATAAAATAGCCTAGTACCCTCCGGTAACCGTTGTCAAGGTTGATAAAGAAAGGCTCGGTAAACCGATAGAAAGGAGTATGTCTTGATAGGCTCCCGCCGAGTTTGACATTCAATACCGGTGTGAGGGTCAGGGAGACAAAAGCCGAGATAAGTACGGCCCCAGCCACCACGATCCCGAATTCCCGGAACAACCTACCGGTAAATCCCGATAAAAAGATCACGGGAATAAAAACAATCGCCAAGGTCAGGGAAGTGGAAATAACGGCAAACAGGATTTCGCGTGTACCGGCAAATGCCGCGGCCCATTTATCCATACCTTTTTCGATCTTTTTGAAGATATTTTCCGTCACCACAATCCCATCGTCAACAACCAGTCCTGTTGCTAAGACAATGGCGAGCATGGTCAATACATTCACTGAAAATCCGAAAATATACATAATGAAGAAAGACCCAATAAGCGAAACCGGTATATCGAGTAACGGACGTAATGCGATGACCCAGTTCCGGAAGAACAGGAAAACAATCAGCACAACCAATGAAATGGCAATAGCAAGGGTCTCTGCCACATCAGTTACCGACTGTCTTACAAATTTCGATTTATCATAACCCACAGATAGTTGTAACCCCTTAGGAAGGTCCTTCTGGATCTGATCAAACCGTTTATAAAATTCATTGGAGACTTCAATATCATTTGCACCAGGTAATGGAATCAACGCAAGACTGATGCCATCAGCCCCATTCAGCTTTACACTCGTTTCTTCGTTTTCAGGCCCCAGCAATGCTTCTCCGATGTTACTAAAACGGATGATCTGGTCATTGGTTTGCCGGATGATGATATTATTAAAATCATCTTCAGTGGTCAGCCTTCCGAACGTATTAACAATAAGTTCCGTGTTGTACCCTCTTACTTTTCCACCCGGGAGTTCCACATTTTCCTTATCCAGCGCATTATTTACATCTTCCGCGGTAATGTCATACGCCGCCATTTTATCAGGGTTCAGCCAGAGGCGCATAGCCGGTCGTTTCTGCCCGTAAAGTCCGACAGAACTAACCCCGGGGATGGTCTGGAGTTTTTCCTGCAGTACATTCTCCGCATAGTCGCTCAGTTCCATGGCGTTCATTGTCGTACTCTGAATGGAAACCGTGATGATCGGGTCGGCATTTGCATCAGCCTTGGTGACGATCGGCGGGGCGTCAATATCCTGGGGAAGGTTTCGGGCAGCCTGTGCAGTTTTATCGCGTACATCATTCGCCGCTTTTTCGAGGTCGGCTCCCACATTGAATTCTATCGTAAGGTTGCTGGTGCCGGTGGCAGAAGATGAAGAAATGGATTTTATCCCCTCGATCCCGTTGATGACTTTCTCCAATGGTTCCGTGATCTGTGATTCGATGATCTCAGCACTGGCACCGGTATAAGTGGTTTGTACGTTGATCACAGGCGGGTCGATAGCAGGATATAACCGGACACCCAGGAACGTATAACCCACGACACCAAAGAGTACAATAATCAAGCTCATGACGATGGAAGCAACCGGGCGTTTTATCGCGAAATCGGAAACAGGCATACCAGGTTATTTTATCACTTTGGAGAATTTCAGTCTGGCATCGGGCTTCAAAAAAACAATACCCGTGGTCACAACAGTATCACCGCTGTGGATGCCGTTCAGTACTTCAATGAAAGAAGCTTGCCGGATACCAGTATTGATGGTGATGAATTCGGCTTTTCCATCTCGTGCAACGATAAGCTTTTTACTCCTTGCCTGCGGGATGATAGATTGGGTGGGAACCAGCAGGGCATCGGTATGCCTGCCAAGTTCCAGCTTAACAGTGGCAAAAGCACCGGGTTTCAATACGGGCGAAACATGATCCACAACTGCACGTACCTTCAGGTTGCGCGTGTCCGATTCGATCCCACCTTCGGTTGCCATTACCACGGCTGTATATTTTGCACTGTCTCCTTCAACAGTGAATGTCAACAATTTACCGGGGACAATTTCCCGGCTGTATTTTTCCGGAACACTGAAATCCAGTTTCAGGCGGTTTACCATCCGGATGGTAGCCAGCGCCGTGGAAGTGGTAGCCTGAGCGCCCACACTGATGTTTTTTAAACCAATCACGCCATCAAAAGGAGCCTTCAGTTCTGTTTTCCCGATCTGTACTTTCAGCAGGTCGATATCATCTTTGATCGAATTTACCTGGAAAACAGTCTGGTCATAATCAAATTGACTGATCCCGCTAACCTTCAGCAATTCCCGCTGCCGTTTCTCGGTTTGCTCTGCCATTTGCAATTGGGTTTGTGATTTTTTAAGCTGAGCCTGCAACTCCCCGTCGAATAATTTTACCAGAACCGTACCTTTATTGACCAATTTCCCTTCCGGCAGGTTGATCCACACCACGCGTCCGCCTGTTTCCGGCATCAGAACCGTTTCTTCAAAGGGTAGTAAAGTCCCCGAGACCTGGATCGTAACCTCCAGCAAGCTGGGTTTTACAACATATCCTTCCACACTCAGGATCGCAGCAGGGCGTTTATCTTTCGCATTTTTTTTTGTAGATCCGGAATGACAGGAAGCGATTCCGGTTACGATAAGGAGTATAAAAAAAATTGAGATCAGGCTTGTTCTCATAAATTGACCGGTTCGTGAAAAGATCAAAGAGGATGATTCCAAACGTTTTGCTGGCCGGAATAGTATTTAAGCATAAAATGCATGAAAAAAATGCTTTTAGAAACGGGGGCAAAGATAAGCAATTCAGGAATGCTGATCAGCAAAATACATATCCACTAATCCTTTGTGTTTTGCCTGTACTTTTCCCCGGTAGGTGCAGGAAAAATAATCTTTGACTTTTTCGTAAGTGGCGCCGCTGATATTAACCTTTCCCGGTTCCCCGCTTGATTCCATCCGTGATGCTGTATTCACCGTATCTCCCCAGATGTCATAAGCAAATTTCCTGGTTCCGACAATTCCCGCTATAACGGGGCCGGTATGGATTCCAATGCGCAATTCAAACCAGGTTTTACCGCTGTTAGACCGTAAAATTTTCTGGATCTCCATGAATTCCTGTAGCTCCAGCGCACAACTCACCACATCCTTTGCATGGGAATCGTTATACACAGGCAACCCGCCAACACACATATAACTATCGCCGATCGTCTTGATTTTTTCTATCCCGTACCGGGTCACGATCCGGTCGAATTCACTGAAATAAAAATGAATCTCCTCCACCAGTTCATCTGCTTTCATCTTTTCACTGGCTTGGGTGAAATCCTTGAAATCGGTAAACATCACGGTTACCTCCCCGAAATGTTTTGCTTTTGCCTTGCCGGTTTGTTTCAGCTCTTCCGCGGTCTCCCCGGGAAGAATATTCAATAAAAGGCTTTCCGACCGCTTTTTTTCCTGGTCCAGCTTGATGTTCAATTTCTTCTGCACGCGGTAGTTGCGAAAGATGACAAACGACAGGATGAACAGGAATGCAACAAATCCGGCCAGCATATTTCGCTCAGTCTTTTTATTCCGGATCATTCGTTCGCTTGCCTGTTTCTGCTCTTCATTGATCTTGTCGCGCACCTGCTGTTCCCGGTTGATGCCGTTTATGATCATCTGTTCCTTTCTCGACATGTCGTTAATACTGTCTCCCAGGTTGCGAGTGTAAACCGAATACAGGTAAGCATCCTGGTAGTCGCCCATGCTGTAATACTTTTCTTCCAGCTCGCGGGAGGAAAGTAACATCAAATCGAAATAAGAAACTTCTTTTGCAATATTGTAAGCAGTATGAAATTTTTCAATGGCTTCCCCCTTTCTGCCTTGCCGGCTAAGAAATTGCCCAAACCGGTAATAAAACTGCGACACTTTATCTTTATTGGATTCGGCAGGCATCAGGGCCTCCGCTTTTTTAAAGTAAAAAAGGGCGGAATCGGGTGCCTTTTCTTTCTCTTTGAAATAAGCCATCAGCTTATAATATATTGCAGGTTCCTTTTTTGCCAGGTCTTTAAGTTCCTTTGGATACTGCTTATTATACAGATCGTGAAGACGGTCTATTTTATCTGCATCGATGAGGTAAGTGCGGTAAAGTGCAAAAGTATATGATTTCAACTTGTTGGCTTTCCGGGAAATGGAAAATGTAAGCAGGTTCTGCAGGTTCCGTTCGTCGACCAGAGAACCTGAAATCCGCTCGATCGACAAAAGGTCCCATTCTATCCACATATGTTTTACTTTATCCTTCGGGAAAACCTTTTTTGCAAGTTCTCCTTCTTTCAGTTTAAACTTGATCGATTGTTCAAACATCTTATTGTTACTGTAGAATCTCGATAGCTGATTATAACAATCGAGCATCAGGAATGGATCTTTTATTTTCTCAGATAACTCTATAGCATTCAGAAAATAACTATGGGCTTCGTTTTTTTGCTTTTTCCCTTCCAAACTCCGGGCAAATAACAGGTAACTCGCCCCACGTAATGAGTTTTTATCATTAGCGCCAGCAATCCCGATGGCCTTATAACTATACATCAAGGCTGTATTGTAATGTTCAGCCGATAAATAAAGTTCAGCCAGATTTTTGTAAACACGCCATTCCAGGTTAATGTTATTTAATAATTTCACGAGTTCTAAAGCTTTCAGCCCATATTTCTGTGATTTTTCAAAATCGGACTGAAGGTCTATAATCTCAAGGTAATGACAATAAGCTATAAGACGTAATTCCGGCCGGAAACTCATTTCAGCTATGCGTATCGCTTCATCACCCAGGCTGTCGGCCGTCTTCAGGTCACCAAGATAATTGCAATAAAAAGTGGAAAGTTGAAAAAGCCGCTCCATGTTTATACTGTCCAGGTCCGTTCGGTGCATTTCCTTCGGTGATGTGCTTTTGATGGACGGACGGCTGGTACAGAAGGCCTGTGCAACGAGGAAGAAGAGGAAGAACACGAGTATAAAGAGCAATCCATTACGGAATAACAGGAGAAATCCTGCTGTTGTTTTGAAATTAGCTTCTGGATGAATCCGTGCTGTCATTCAAGCTGTTTTATAGAAATAATCTTGGTCACCCGATTTATGTTATGCGAAAATATGCATTTTTTTAAAAATATTTGTATCTATTTTAAAATGTCATATATTTATCCAAAATATGTGAATGTTTAAAAACCCTTAAATGTAATCACCATGAAAAACAAGAAAATTCTTTGGACGGCCTTACCATTTTTGGCAGGCGCTATTTTTGGAATTTCCCTTCTGGGGTTGCTTTCCTTTACCGGTCAGCCCAAATCCGCCAACGCTGATCCCGTTGTCACCAAGATCTCTGTCACAGATGCCCATACCTATTTTCAGAACTACTATAAAAATGCGATTGCCTATACTTCGAAAATGAAAGGATTCATTGTAGACAAAGAAGATTTGACTGCGATGAATATTATTATGGGGGCTACTCCTTCTGCAGTAGGATTCAGGGTTTATTTCGGAAATGATACATCCGGAGCACCGCTTTTGATCATTTGCGGAGTAGATGCAAACGGATACGATATGACAGGAAACGTATATAGCGCTACAACAAACAGGGTAGGTCCTTGTCCGCCGGTATGTGATTTAACCAGCCCGATTTCCCAATAAAATATTGGAATTATAACGGCTTTAATTCTTCTATCACCGGTATTTCAACCTTGGGAAGTTTTGGCGCCTTAGGTTTTGATACGACCTGTTTTTTGGGTTTACGTATCTTCTTTTTCCTGGGAACTTTTTTCACTTCTATCTTGGCTACTTCCGGTTTCAGTGCTTCCTGCACCTTTGGTTTTCTTCCCCTTTTCTTTCCACCGGTTTCCGGCTTCGGTTTCCGGGGTTGATTTTTCGGCTTTCTGCCTCTTTTCTTTCCGGTCCGAATAGGTTCAGCCTCAGCGCTTTCAGCTTGTTTTTTCAGCTTGCTTAAGGTCTGCTGCAGTTTATCAATATAGGATCCCGCTTCTTTAAGTTCATCTTCGTAAAGGGCAACAAGAAGTTCAACTTCCTCTTCATTAAATTTAACTGTTTTCATTTGTTAAGGTTTTGGTTTTTATTGGTCAACTGTCTGTTCTACCAATTAATCAGAATACCCATTATTTATTATAAATCATGGGTTGGATAATGTGCGTTTAAATAGGTATTTATGTAGATTGTGCTATATAATCCGGAACAAAATTACTAAAGTTTATAATACCAAATAATTATGATAAAAAACAATTTGGTTCTGATCCGGATAAAAATATTTACGATTTACGCTTGCTTATTAGGTAGGATTTGAAATTTTTGAGTGAAGTTCTCAATCCGGGAAATCATTACCTTTACACCCTCAAAAACACGAATAAACATGAAAAAATATTTCCTCTTAGTAGCTATGCTTTGCATGGCATTCTCTTCATTTGCCGTAAAGGTTCCTATCGAAAAAGCAAAAGATATTGCTGTTGGTTTTTATACTCATTTCTTATTAAAAGACAACGGGAAGCCAGTGATAAGCGATATACGTGTGGCCGAATACAAAAACATTGCAACTATCTATACATTTACTTTTGATCCTGTCGGTTTTGTAATTGTTGCCGCTGACGATGCCTCCATTCCCATTTTAGGATATTCAGATGAAAGCACCATTCCCCGGGAAATCACCAACCCGGCAACAAAAGAATGGTTCGACGGTTACAGCCGCGAGATTTACAAGATTATCACAAACGCACTCAGTAACCAGGAAACATTGAAAAAATGGAATACATTACTTGCCGGGGATTTAAAGGCACCTGAGCACGACGTTAGTCCGCTTCTTACAACCACCTGGGACCAGGGTTGCTATTACAATGCACTTTGTCCTGTTGATGGAGGAGGACAATGTGGACACGTTTGGACAGGTTGTGTCGCCACGGCCATGTCACAGATTATGAAATTTCACAATTTCCCTCCCCAGGGAGTCGGTTCGCATACCTATATTGATCCGACGTATGGTTCACAAACCGCCGACTTCGGGAATACCATCTATAACTGGTCATCAATGCCGAACAATGTCGGCAGCAGCAATACTGCGGTTGCCACCCTCATGTATCATTCAGGTGTATCGATTAACATGCAATATGGAACCACCAACGGTTCCTTTGCATATAGTGAAAACGTTCCCTATGCCCTCATGAATTACTTCAATTATCAACCGGGAGCCGTGATCCAATATAAGAACAATTTTCCCAATGTAGAAGATTTTAAAAACCTTATCCGGGCGGACCTTGACCAACAATTACCAGTATTTTACAGCGGATCAAACTCATCCGAAGGCCATGCATTTGTATGCGACGGATACCACCTGAGCGACGGCACTTTCCATTTTAATTGGGGGTGGTCAGGAACCTGTAATGGATGGTATTCAATCGGGGCACTGAACCCGGGCGGATATTCATTCAACGATGACAATTCAATTATTGTTCATATCAAACCCTATAACCCGAACCTGATCGTACGGATTACCCACCCGGTAAACAACGCTGTAATTGGAATCGGATATCCTGTTCAGATTATAGCCTATACAGTCCGGGGTAATGATAACCTGATGAAGCTTTTTGTAGATAATGTCGAAAAAGCTTCCACTACGAGTGATTCGATCGTTTATACCTGGAATACTTCTGCGCCTGATCTTGGTAGCCACGAGGTCAGGGTATATTCTTATTCAACTACCGATACTGTTTACAACGTCATTAACCTTGATATTGCAGAGTGGATCTCCCAGGCAAGCGGTTTTACGACGATTCGCGGGATCAGCTATATGTCTGCAGCCGATAGCAACGTGGTTTGGGCTACGGCATTTGATCCAAACAATCAACAAGGTGCCTGTTCGGATTTTACACGCACGGTCGACGGAGGAAATACCTGGACTCCGGGTGTCATTAATAACACGACAGGTCTGGCCTCTGCCATGGTTTTCGGGATGAGTGCAACAAAAGCCTACGTTCCCATGTTTAGGGTTTCGGGAAGTAAGCCTCAGGGAATTTATGTAACTAACGACGGTGGAACCACGTGGACAAAGCAAACCACAGCCCCATTCACCAATTCCAACTCTTTTCCTGATTGCGTGCACTTCTTCAATGAAAATGAAGGCTGGGCGCTTGGCGATCCAATCCTCGGAGAATATGAGATGTATACTACGACAGATGGTGGCACCACCTGGACACAGGTGAGTGGTTCCAATATTCCCAATCCTCTTTCCGGTGAAACTGCTGTTGTCGGTTATTATTCGGCCGTTCATGATACGCTCTGGTTCGGAACAACTATGGGCCGGGTCTATCATTCCACCGATAAAGGACATACCTGGACCGTTGCTACTGTTACAGCCCTGAATAATAAATATATAAAACCCACTTTCAGTACTGGCATGCATGGGCTTGTCCAGGATAAAGAACTTGGTTCAACAGGCACTCTTTGTGAAACTTTCGACGGTGGCGAAACATGGACATTGGTCAACACAACCGGGCCCGTTTATTCCACGGATGTATCTTATGTTCCGGGCACAGGGAACGCATGGGTAAGCTCTGGTTCATACGGTGCATACGGTTGCTCGTATTCCTTCAATGGAGGCCATTTCTGGAATGATTTCGCAGGAACACAGGGTGCACAATACATGCAGATGACCTGGATGAACAATCATTGCGGATGGGCTGGCGGAATTAACACCAGTGCCACTGAGAACGGCGTTTTTAAATTTATCGGTGTACTTTCGATTCCATTGCCTTCTCCGCTAAACTTACAGGCACAGGTCAATGATCAGGATGTTCATCTTTCCTGGCAAAAACCGGTTTATGATTCGACTTCCGTGTCACTGCAGGGTTATAATGTTTACAGGGACAATCTGAAAATAAACACAGCCCTGGTGGATTCTCTTTATTTCAATGACACCCTGGTGCCTTCAGGCCAGTATACCTATTGCGTTACTTCGGTCTATACAGAAGGAGAGTCGTCAAAGACTTGTCAGGATGTTACAGTGATTGCCTTAGGAAATAATACGCTGGAACCATCCATGCAAATCAAGGTATATCCCAACCCGGTTGAAAATCTGCTTCATATCCGGTCTGCCGGAACAATTAATGACTTGCGGCTGACGGATCTCTCAGGAAGAGAAGTATACCATTCCCAGCCGGAAAATGAAACTGTTGATATTCTGGTAACGTCATTTCATTCCGGAATTTACCTTCTTTCCCTGCAAACCATACATGGATCATATCATCTCAAGGTGCTGGTAAAATAGACATCCTATTGAAAAACATCAGGCATCAGGCAATTGGCATTAGGGATTGGTGAAGTAGTTTTCATAAAATGTAGCTTTATTTACTTTGTGACTTTGTCGCTTTGTAGCTCTGTGACTTTGTAAATCTTTTTTCAGATTCGTTTCCCACATTCTTTCCCGGTAAGATATTATTTGCTTTTATCCTGATTCTGTGATATTTTTACATCGAATTCCAAACATTTTTCGTCAATTTAATATTCCAGGTATGAAAAAATTTTATCTTATAATCTCCATCTTTTTCATTTGTCATACCTCTTTCGGACAATTGTCCGGTATCATGACAATCCCGGGTGATTATCCCAGCATTTCAGCTGCCATCACGGCATTGAATGCCTCGGGTGTCGGGAGCGGCGGGGTGACCTTTAACGTTGCAGCAGGATACACCGAAACGGCCTCAAATCTTATAATAACTGCAACAGGAACACTGGCGAACCCGATCCTGTTCCAAAAATCCGGGTCGGGGGCTGATCCCCTGGTTACCGCCTCAGCCGGGGTAAGCACAACGCTCGACGGGATTATCATCCTGAAGGGGACCGATTACATAACCTTTAATGGAATTGATCTCAAGGACCCTGCAACAAATACTACCTCCACAACACAAATGGAATGGGGATATGCGCTTTTAAAAAATTCAGCCACCGACGGATGCCAGAATGTTCTGATCACCAACTGCACGATTACCCTGCAACGCATCTATGCAAGCTCTGTGGGGATCTATGTGGCAAATCATTTAACAACATCAACCACGGCACTTACCGTCACGGCAGTCAGCGGTGCAAATTCAAACAATAAATTTTATTCGAACGTTATCCAGAATGTCAATACGGGCATTTCCATTACAGGGTTCAATGATGGGACTTCTCCTTATACTTATTATGACCAGAATAATGACATCGGCGGATCGCTCTCGACTACCGGAAACACTATCCAGGATTTCGGCGGGGTGGCAGCAACCACATCATACGGAGTGAATGTGATTTACCAGAATATTTGCAACATTTCTTACAACACCATAAACAATACGGCCGGCGGTGGAGTTGTTTCAGCCAATGTGATATATGGAATCCAATACTCCACATCTTCTGGTGCTTACGGTACAATAAATAATAATTCCATCACTATGTCGCAGGGAAACAATACCAGCCGGATCTATTGTATCTCCTCAGGCATAAGTGGTGCTGGATTACTTATTGCGAACGGAAATTCCTTTTCCGCATCCTTTACTTCCGGCGCTTCCGGAAATCTTTATTGCATTTATATCGCATCCGCAATGAGCTCATCCACATTCACCGATAATCAGTTTGTCAGTTGTCCGAACCTGAACACTACCGGGAGCGTTTATTTTATTTACAACTCGGTAACCACACCTACTGTTACAGTAAGCAGCAATACCATGAATACTATTACCAAACCTTCGGCAGGAGGCAGTGTTTATGGTTATTACAACACAGCCTCGCCAAGCGGAGGAACGGAGACCATTAATAGCAATATGTTCTCCAATATTATGATAACCGGAGCCACCGCCTTTTATGGAATTTGGTCACAGGACGCATCCACGACCCAGAACAAGGCCATTTATTACAATACTATCCAGAGCATAACGGGAGGCTCCACAACAATGTACGGAATTTATGCACCAGCAGGTAATTCCAACAGCATATACGGGAATACCGTGAATACCGTCACAACCGGAAACGGTGGCGCAGGTGCAGGTCTATTTTATGGAATATACGTTGGATCAGCAGCCACAACAAGCCTTTCGGTATATTCCAATACTATTTACGGGATTGCCAACGCAAATACAGGAAACATTTTCGGATTGTATATCAGCGGGGGCTCCTCAGTTAATGTTTATAAAAACTCAGTATATGGCCTGGCGGGATCCGTGGCGGCTTCTATACTCTATGGATATTATGTCAGTTCAGGGACAAACGTATACATCTATAATAATTTTCTCTCGGGGCTTGCTTCACCGCTTGCCAGCGGACTGAATGCCATCAGCGGAATTTATGTCAACGGGGGTACGAATATCGGGCTTTACTATAACTCTTTATACCTGAATGCAACCTCTTCGGCTGCCACGTT
>JBEKST010000045.1:0-14720 GCA_049516815.1 Bacteroidales bacterium
TTTCGATTTTCGATTTTTGATTTAACTCGCCAACTCGCCAGCTCATCAGCTCATCAGCTAAACAACATTCCTATCTGATAAACCGAAAAGGATAGCAACCATGCCAGGACTGTTGTATAGCTAATCAGGAACAACGCCCATTTCCAGTGTCCGGACTCCTTTTTCACGGTAGCGACAACCGCCACACATGGCATATAGATCAGGATGAAGAGTAAAAATGAAATCCCTGCAAGAGGAGAAAACACCTTTTGTCCAACCCTGCTGCCTTCCTGGTATTTTTCGCTTTGAAGGATAGCCGAAAGATTTGCCTTTTTATCTTTTTCATGGGACTGACTTGAGCCATAAAGTACGCCCATCGTACTTACCACTACTTCCTTGGCGGCCGTGCCTGTGATCAGGCTGACCCCCATTCGCCAGTCAAATCCCAAAGGATAAATGACTGGTTCGATGGCTTGTCCGAACTTCCCGATGTAGGAGTTTTTCAGCCGCTCATCCTGGCTGATCCCAACCTGGCCACGAGGGAAATATTCCAATGCCCAGATCAGAATGACCGCAATGAGGATGACGCCTCCCATCTTCTTCAGGTAATGTTCTCCTTTCTCCCACATATGTTGGATAGTCACCTTGACTGTAGGCATCCTGTATGGAGGCAGTTCCATGACAAAAGGCGCTTCCTTGCTTTTAAACAGCGTTTTTTTAAAGAGGATGGAAAACAAAATGGCCAGAAGTATTCCTGTCAGGTAAAGTCCGAAGATCACGGTTGCGGCATAGTGGGGAAAGATGGCCCCTGTGATTAGAATGTATACGGGAAGCCGGGCGCTGCATGACATGAACGGAAGGATCAGCATGGTGAGCAAACGATCTTTGCGGTCTTTCAGCGTACGTGTAACCATGATGGCCGGGACATTGCATCCGAATCCCATGATGAGTGGGATGAAAGACTGACCGTGAAGACCGATCTTGTGCATGAGTTTATCCATGATGAATGCTGCCCTGGACATATAGCCTGTGTCTTCCATCCAGGAAATGAAAAAGAATAAGATCAGTATGTTTGGAAGAAAGATGATGATACTTCCAACTCCATTGATAATCCCGTCGACCAGCAGGTCCTTCAGGGGACCGGCCGGCATCAGTGCTCCAATCTGGCTGCCGATCCATGAAACACCCAGGTCAATCCAATGTTTCGGATATTCGCCCAAAATAAAAGTGGATTGGAACATAATCCAAAGAAATGCCAGGAAAAACGGAAACCCCAGGATCTTGTGTGTCAGCCAGAAATCGATTTTCTCAGTGACGGTTTTTTCCGTCCTGACTTCGTGACAACGTATTAGGGTCTCTTTCAGGGCGCCGGCAATGAATCCATACTTTGCATCGGTAATGAGTGTACTCGAATCCTCTCCATATTGAGTTTCGATCCGGTTGATCTCTTTTTGCGCGATATCGTGAATGAATATAAATTTCGGGGATGTGGGTGGGAAGGGAAGGATTGCCGGGTCTTTTTCAAGTAGTTTTATCGCGAAATACCTTGAGGAAAATTGGTCTGTCAGTGATTTATCCGACCAGATGGCATCCTGGATCTTTTTAAGTGACCGCTCAATCTCCTGACCGTAATTGATGTGAACATGTCTGACAACAGTGTCCCGGTCTTCATAAACTTCGATAACCTGATTGAAAAGTTCATTGATACCGGCTCCTTTAGAACTCACTGTCGGAATAATTGGGATTCCAAGCAGTTTTCCTAGCGAAATGTAATCAAGGCGATCACCCGAATTTTCCAACTCGTCAAACATGTTCAATGCCATCACAACACGGATATCCATATCAATGAGCTGGGTGGTGAGGAAAAGGTTGCGTTCAAGGTTTGATGCATCCACCACATTCACTACGATATCCGGAATCTTGGTAAGCAATTGGTCGCGAACAAAAAGCTCTTCCGGCGTATAGGCTGTAAGGGAATATGTTCCCGGCAGATCGGTGATGTTAAAGGTGTAGCCATTCTGTTCCAGCCTGGCGCTCTTTGAATCAACGGTCACCCCGCCGAAATTCCCTACATGCTCATGCGACCCTGATGCGAAATTAAACAAGGTCGTCTTCCCGCAATTCGGATTCCCTACAAGGGCTACATCGATTACATTGCTCTTTTCCTTGGCTGAGGTCTTGAGGATATCATCTGTATAGGTTCCTTTAAAGGAATCGCCTGTCCCGGTTTCTATCTGCTGTTTCAGGGCTTGCTCGAGGGTGATCACCTCGATAAGCCGGCTTTCACTTTGCCTAAGGGACACATTGTATCCCATGATCTTGTATTCAACCGGATCCTGGATTGGTGCAGCTTTGATGACAGTTACCTCTTGTCCCTTGACAAATCCCATTTCGGTAATTCGTTTCCGGAAAGTCCCACGCCCGCGGATCTTAACAATAATGCCGCTTTCGCCCTCGTGAAGGTCCTGTAAGGTTGACAATTTATTTGGATTAAATTAACGCAGTGCAAAGGTAGGATTTTTTTCCTAAACTAAAAATTCACAGGACTCAGGACCAAGGTTAAAAATGAGATCAATGATGCTCAGATCGGCAATGAATCCATGCTTCGGACTAAAAACCTGGTTATAAGGTGGGAATGCATAGTTGGAGGCTGCCTTCTTTTTTTTGGGAGATTCCCGGTGGTCATCGATTCCTTCAGGGATCTTCTGGAACTGATCGGTGAATCCTATTTTTTTTTCGATGCTGAGAATATCGAAAATGATCTCAAGCAGCACAGTATTCAGATCAAGTAAAAAATCAAACTGTTTTTCAAAGACTTCTTCAAATTCATTCTTGTAAAAAAGGAAGAAAGGAGAATTATTATAAGCGGTTTCTATCGATCGCCAGTGTAGCCTCTGCCAGGGAGTTGATATCACAATACGGATGTCCTTGGTAAGGGTATGATTCCCGTTGACTTTAAGTACCGGGATGCTCAAAGTTTGCAGGCCGTTAGGCCCATAGATGTGGCAACGGTTCCGGCAGGTTTGTTTTGGGTAAGTTTCAAACCGCTCAATCAACACCTGTTCCGAATGCAGGCATTCGGAGATGTAGGATATCGGGGGAAAGTAGGCCGTGGAGAGCAGAACAGGCATGAAGCAAAAAAAGTCCGGGTTAATTCTGTTTCTGAAGGAGTACTTCGGAAATGGCATTTTTCAGTGCAATCTTGGGCAATGCCCCGACGGCCATCTGTGGTTGTCCGTTCATCGGGATGAACAGCATGGAAGGAATGCTTCGTATATTGAAAGCCACAGCCAGTTCCTGTTCCGCTTCGGTGTCGATCTTATAAATATTGATCTTGCCATTATATTCCTTCGATAACTCCTCGAGTATGGGTGCGATCATTTTACAGGGACCACACCAGTCGGCGTAAAAATCAATGATAGCAGGAAGTTCGCCTTCGAATTTCCATTCCTTGTTCACTTCATAATTAAAGACCTTACTGAGAAATGTCTGTTTTGTCAAATATTCTAAAGCCATGTTTATTAGAATTTACGATTTTCGATTTACGATTTTCGAATAAATTTATTGATTTAAGATTTACGAGTTAATTTCGGTACTGGGTATTTGGTTCTGGGTACTGGTTTTTCGCTTTTTCGCTATTTTGTTTTTAACTCACCAATTCACCAGTTCACCAGTTCACTATTTTACCATCAGTAACTCATTGATGATCTTCTTGAACGATTCTTTCGGAAGTGCACCCATAGTCATCTGAGGTTTTCCGGTTTTCGGGATGAACAAAACTACCGGGATCGACCGGATCTGGAAAAGCTGGGCCAATTCCTGTTCGGCATCGGTATTCACCTTAAATACCCGGATCTTTCCGTTGTATTCTTTTGCAAATTCTTCCATGATAGGTGTAATCATCCTGCAAGGCCTGCACCAGTCGGCATAAAAATCAATAATGACAGGGAGATCCCCCGTGAAGGTGAACGCCTTGGGGTTCGTCTTGTAATCCCAGATCAGTTTGGTAAACATCTGCGCTGACATCTGGTTCACAACTCCGTTCTTGATTTCAGCCACCTTGTTGTCAGGTCCGTTCGTGCCATTGTTGTTACATGCATTCAGGAGAAATGAAAACGACAAAAATGTGGTAATCAGGATCAGTTTCATACTTGCATGTTAAATTCGTTGCAAAGATAAAAAATATTTTTTAATCAATCGCATAAATATCACTTTATTTTTTAATTTTGCATCAATAACCAGGACAGAAAAATCCAGATTAAAAATACGTTCCTACATGTCATTTGATTTCAGGAAGATCAACATAAAAAAATTTCAGACAGAGGATGCCTGTCTGAGTTTTATTTCCGGTCAGAAGTGGGCGGATGGCTATACCTGCCGGAAATGCGGGCATACAAATTACTGCGAGGGGAAATCTCCTTACTCGCGCAGGTGTACCCGTTGCAAGCATGAAGAATCGGCTACTGCCCACACCCTCTTTCATCGTTGGCATATCCCAATCACAGAAGCCTTTAAAATCGCCTACACGGTTTGTCATGACCCAGGTATTTCTTCCTATGAGTTATCAAGGCAACTGGAACGACGGCAGATGACTTGCTGGAAACTGAGGAGCAGACTCTTGCAATGCCTTGAAAACAGGGGGAGGATCGATGTTCTTTATAAGGAAGAAAGCCGCAACAAACATCAAGGATAGTGAAACGGATTTAATTTATCACCACTTTCCGTGTGATCAATCCGTCATCGCCGATAACCCGGAGGATATAAACACCTGCCTGCAGTCCGGAAATATCAAAAGAATGGTTGTTCATTCCTTCAATCGTTTCAAATCGCTCTGAAAGCTTAACCTTTCCATCTATACTGACAAATTCAGCCTTCAGGCTCGTCTTTGAAGCTGTATACATCTGAAGGGAAACCTGGCCGGAAGCAGGATTCGGAAACACCTGGCAATTCTGTATCTCCTGCTGGCTCTGCACGCCTAAAGGAAAGGTCGACCAGATTGCACTCCAACCCTCATCAGTAATACTGGGGTTGGTTGCAAAAATGATGAACATCTTCCCGCTTTGAGCTGTCACTGTTGCCGGAAGGTTTGAGGTTGAGAAATCACCGGAATATTGTGCAAGCTTCTGTTGCGTTTGAAGGTCGAAAATCATTACAACGTCGTTGACGGGTTCTGTTTTAAATGAAGTGAATATTAGATGGACAGGTCCACCGGATGATGGGATGATCTTCCAACGGCAAGTAGTCCCATTCTTGTAGTTGAAATTACCACTTCCGTCAGTGATAGTACCTTCAGGGTCTGTGAGAACCTTTGTCCCGGTGCACCAGTCATAGGAATGGCTGGAATAGGAAATGTACCAGCCGGGATCAGGGGTAGTTCCATTAGTGGTGAATGTAATCAGCGCTTTTCCGCCGTTTACTGTGGTTTGTGGGGGAATATTATTTCCTGAAAAGGAGGCAACAAGGCTGTCATCCGTTGTAGCGCCTTTGTAGATATTGACCACATCATTTCCCGATTCTGTGCTGAAGCGGTCGAAGTTAAGAGTAATGCTGGTAATGGAGTCTGATATGGTTTGTGGGTTTATCAGCCAGCTGCAATTGTCGTTGTTCTGATAATTTTTCAAAGGGCCGCTTCCATCTTCAAATGTTCCTCTGAGGGCAGTAAGTGTTTGCTGACCGGTACAATAGGAAGGATAGGTATTATTGATTGTATCGGGATAAAGGTTCACCATAGCCCGCTGTCCATTGGTGAAATTGTCGCCACCAGGGTCAAGGTTGTTGAGATAATAATAACCGTTGCAAGATCCGCTCCAGCCCCAGTTGAAATGAAAATAGTCGGTTCCCTGGTATCCATCCATATTGAAGGCATGTCCCCCGGTTCCGTAACCGTCATAATACATTATCCGTTTATGATCCAGGTTATCCCTGAGTGTGTCATTATACTGGTCGGTGGGTAAGCCGTCCCTGGCGACCAGGTGAGCATGGGGTGAATATCTGAAGTTATTGATCAGAGCCGTCACTGCATCTTCACTGTAAGCGCCGGAACCGTTGGGAGAATACATCATATTTATTGAAACCCCCGCATGCCAGATAAGGGTAGCCAGGGCAGTATCTATGAATGAGAGGGAATTAACCATCTCATCCCATTGATAGGTAGTATTGCCGAAATCTGCACATTGCTGAGGATATCCCGAAGGTGTGTAGCAATGGGATCCGGAACCGATCAAAGGCCAACGATAGTAATACATTACCTGTGACATGGCCGTAGCCACGCAGCCTGCGTATACATGTCCTCCAGGACCTGCAGGATCGGCCGGGCAAAGCAGGTTGTATAATCCACCCTGGTCCCAGGTGGAAATCATCAATGGAGGAACATCAGTCAATGGGCTATAGTCAAGATTTTTCGGATCATTAGTGGAAAGCCGCTGCCAGGTGCTATGAAAATCATAAGTAGGATCAGCCGGATGCTGGATGGTTTGATCGATCTGTTTCGCATATCCTTCCATCCAGTTGATAAACTGGATAGGCTGGTTGTCGTGTGAAAAGCTGCCATCAAACGAATAAGCCAGTACAGGCGGCACAGCATCATTGGCAGAAACAATCACAAACCCGTTATTACTGAAATTAAAAATATAATACACTGCATTACCGTTGAATTTTTCAGTAAACGATTCCTTCACCTTCAAATCCTGGTAGTTCAATTGGTGATGCTGAGTATACCGTTCAAAAAAGAAATTTGACCCCACCTGACGGGCTTTGTCAATAGTCACTTTCCCGCCGAAGGCCAGGGAGATCATAAGAAGGAAACTGAGAGCAAGAGAAAAGATTTTTTTCATTGACGGTTTACGTATTAGGTTTATAAATGATTGATTTCTTGTAATGTCTTATTGATTTGTGATGATGATCTTATAGGTTTCGTTTGTAATCTCATTTTGCAATCGAAGCAAATAAATCCCCGAAGGAACATTACTGACAGGCATGCTTAACTGGTTTCTTCCTGAAAAGCAAAATGTGTTAATTACTGACAGAGGCTGCCCTTGTATGGAATACAACGTCATTTCCATGCGGGTTGCCTCAGTACACCAGAAATCCACATTTATCTGGTCATGAACCGGGTTTGGGAAAATATTTAACCCTGTGAACATGGATTTTTCGATGATGCCGATGGAAGATCTGGGATAAAATAAATGAAATCCATCTGCAGTAACGTAACTGTTGGTCGAAAAGATAATAAGCATTTTACCACTGGGAGAACTCACTGAGTCGGGAAGTACGGGTGGGCTGTAATGCCCCGAAATGGTAGCTAGTGTAACTTGCGAATCAGGGTCAATGAGCATGAGCACGTCCTGCACCGGTTCTGTATCGAATGACTTAAAATAAACGGTCAATGGTTTCTTTCCGCTTGCCGGTTTGATCATCCAGCGGCAGTTTGAGTTGTTCTGGTAATTAAAATGAAGGCTTCCGTCGGTTATATCGGCAGTATCGGCTGTAATCGTTTTCTGTCCGCTGCACCAAACCGGAACTGTGGTTGAATAATTGGCTGACCATCCGGCAGCAGCAGTTCCCCCTGATGACCGGAATGAGATCCGCATCTTATTGCCTGTTGATGAAACAGATGACGGGACTGTGGCTCCCGAATAAACGCCTAAAACCGGAGAAGTTGTATCAGGCCCATCATAAACGGTAACGAGATCACCCTGATTGGTTTCAAACCTATCAAAGTTCAATGTTATTTTAGAGATGGAATCCGTAAAGGTTTGAGGATCGATCAGCCAGCTACAATCGGCTCCAGGAAGGTAATTGTGCACAGGCCCGCTTCCATCTGTAAAGCTGCCCTGATCATAAGTAAGGGTAGTTGTACCTGAACAATAGGGAGGATAAGTATAACTGAGCGTATCCGGATAAATATTGATGATGAGCTCCTGGGCAAGGTTGAAATTATAACCCCCTGGTGTGAGGTTGTCGAGATAAAAATATCCGTTATCGGAACCACTCCATCCGAAGTTAAAATGAAAATAATCGCTACCCTGGTAACCATCACAAACAAATGCATGTCCGTCGATATTCGGCACCGACCATCCCGCATAATAAAGAGGCATTTTGCGGTCAAGGTGGGCGATGATCAGGCTGTCCCAGTTAAGATTAGTACTATCCCTGTAAACATAACGGGTTTCCGGAGAATATTTGAAATAGGTTCTCAGGGCATAAGCAGCTTTATGGTTGTACATCCCGGAACTGGTTGGGCCGTATTTCAGGTCAACAGAAACACCCAGGTGGTAAAGCAATTGGGCGATCCCGGGATCACTGATTGTGATGGTATTTTTCATGTTGTTCCACTGGTACCAGGTACTGTCGAAGTTGGCATGCTGGGTTCCATAGGTGGAATCGAAATAAGTATAGGAACCGGTTCCATGGTCGGGCCAGCGATAATAGTACATGATTTGCCCCATGGCCACAGGAACGCAACCAACAATGGCATGTCCGTTTGACCCATTAGGATCAGCCGGGCACATTTCATTGTAAGGCGTGGGTTGGTTCCAGTTTGAGGTGATCATGGGCTCAACATCCTGGGTTCCTTTTCGAGTAAATAGGGAAACGGTACCGAGATTCATCAGGTGTTTCCAACCGGAGGTAGCAGCCTCAAGAGGAACGGCATCTGATTTTCTCGCATAACTGATCTGGCGGGCATATTGTCCCATCCATGCAGTGAATTGGGGCGCCTGGTCTTTTTCCGAATAAATACCTTCAAATGAATATGCAAGAACAGGAATAACTGCATCATCTGCCGAAACGATCACATATCCGTGATCATTGATATTAAAAACGTAATAAACAGGGAGACCATTTTCACTTACGACAAAGGTTCCGGAAATATTTAATAAAGAATGATCGATTAAACTGTATTGATTTACCCGTTCAGAATAAAATTGCAGGGCCACATGTTTTGCATCTGTAATGGGAACCTCCCTGGCAAAAATGGATTGACCGGTAAACAAAATGGAAAGAAAAAAAATCAAACGATACACCATGCAGGTTGGTTTGATTTTGAGCCTCTGAATCTCCCGCCTGCAGGAAATTTCGTGAAATTTTCCTGCAGACAAGAGAACCGGAGTTGTGAGTTTTATTTAAGAACGATTTTCTCGTTGGTTGTCCCGCGATCACTGATCAGGCGTAAGATGTAAATTCCTTTTGCTAGGGAGGAGAGATCCACCTGTTTGTCAAATGTTCCTTTAAAATTGCCAAGATCCTGGCTGTATACCGTTTCCCCTTTCAATGTAAGGATTTCTATCCTCACTGATTGGATCTCATTCAACGTGAACTTGATGTTCAGCATTCCATCTGTAGGATTCGGAAATATGGTAAGATCCTCAAATGCTTTCTGGTCATTAGTTCCAACAGTTATTGTATAGTTTGCATCCCAGCCTGCACCGCGAATCGTATTATTTGAACTCCAGAAGACCTTCGCTTTCCCGGAGGGGACCGTTACGGGAGCAGGAAGATTGCCGGTGTAATCGCCTGAATATTCGGCCATTTTGGTTGAATGCACTAGATCGTAAACCTGCACTACGTCCCTGTAGTACTCGGTATTGAAGTCAGTAAAGTTGATGGTTATGGATGTTGCATCGGGAGGCTGAATGGTCCATCTGCAGTTCGTTCCGTTACGGTATTTAAATTTCCCGCTGCCATCGCTGAAAGAGCCTGTTTCACCTGTAAGTGTGGTATTATTGTTACAGAAGGTCGCTGGTATGCCGTTATAAGTGAGGAGGAATCCGTTGGCTGCTGTCGAGCCAGTCGAAACGAAGGAAACCAGCATTTGGGAGCCGGTAGAGGCCACTGTCACCGTTGGCAGGGTAGGGCCGGAAAAAGTTCCAAGAACAGGAGATGCAGTTGTGGGACCATCATAAACGGTCAAAATGTCTGCCGGATCGGTACTGAACCTTGAAAAATTCAAATTGATATAGCTTATACTGTCATCCGGGGCGATCAGCCAGCTGCAGTTTGAATTGTGCTGGTAATTGGCAACAGGGCCGCTACCATCTTCAATGGTACCATAATCATACGTGGTATCATAGGTTGTTCCGGTGCAAAACAAAGGATATTGTGCCGGGTCAGGGGTAATGTGAACGACAGCTTCCTGGCCATTGTTAAAATTATATCCTCCGGGATCGAGGTTGTTGAGATAGTAATAGCCATTATCCTGTCCGCTCCATCCCCAGTTAAAATGATAATAATTGGTTGCCTGGTAGCCGTCGCATACCCATGAATGCCCTCCACCACTACCCGAACCTGAATATTGTATTACTTCGCCTACATTCAGATCGTTTTGCAGAAGATTGTTCCAATCAGTGAGTGTATAATTACTTTTCTTTACATATACGGTGCTTGACGAATACCTGAAATAGGTCTTTAAAGCGGTTGCCACTGCATCTGTGTAAGCGCCTGACTGGCACTGACCATCCTGATTGTAATACATATTGACTGAAATACCGTCATGCAACATTAACAGGGCAACGGGATTACATTCTGAGGAAGGTTGATTGGTCATTCCGTTCCAGTCGTATGTAGTATTGCCGAAATCCGCGCACAGGGTTCCGTAATTGGTATAACTATCGCAATGAGAGCCGACGCCGGTAATGGGCCACCTCCAGTAATACATGATCTGGGCCATCGCAGTTGCGATACATCCGGTATATACATGTCCGCCAATTGAACCGCAGGTTACGGTATCCACCGGAACCATATCATAGTAAGGGAAATCCTGGTCCCAATTGGATGTCAGCAGGGGAGCTACATCCAAAATCGATTTCCCGGTGTTCTGCAATTGGCTGATATCATTGGTAAGCAAATGCTGCCACATGGCGGTGGTATTATCATCAGCCTGAATATTATTTTCGATGCTGGAAGCAATTTCCTTTTTCCGTTCGTTCATCCAGTAAACAAATCCCTCGGCCTGGTTTGAAGGAGAATACGAGGATTTGAAAGAAAATCCGATGACCGGGTAACAGATATCATCGGCAGAAATGATCACGAAGCCTTTGTTATCGTTGATATTGAACACATAGTAGACGTCATGGGTGTTGTATTGTTCCACGAATTCGCCTGTGATAGCGATCGACTTGTAAGGAACGGCGTCATGACGGTTAACCTGCTCGTAATAGGTGTTCTTTGCGATAAGCCTGGCATCCGAGATTTCGACTTTCTTGGCCAATGCTGAAAAGCTTATGCCAATAAGGAAAACAATAAAAAGTATCAAATTTCTTTTCATTTTCTGAAAGGATTTAAGGTGAATAATTTACAATGAATAATTCATCACAAAGATACAACTTTTCGATTAGATGGGATGCTTTAAAAAAGAATTCTGAGATTTTTTTTAACAAACAACCTCAGGGTGTTAAGAACTTTATGTTTCCTGCAGTGAAAATCGTAATTACCATCTTGGAACTGCAAGATAAAAATCCTTATTTTCGCTGAAGAAATAGTGAAAAAATGTCCATTCTTATTAAAAATATCAAAGAGCTCATCCAGGTTGAGGAAAGCCGGCTGAAGGTTTCCGGGAAGGAGATGGCAAATCTTAACACACTCAAAGATGCATGGCTGCTGATCTCAGGCGACCGCATCGTTGATTTCGGTCCTTCTGACACAATTCCAACACCTGAGAATTACGAATTAAAAATTAAAAATTACGAAAACAAAACTCACCAGTTCACCAGTTCACCAGTTCACCAGTTAATAATTATAGATGCAACGGGAAAACTGGTTTTTCCTTCTTTCTGTGATTCCCATACTCATCTTGTATATGCCGGCAGTCGTGAGATCGAGTACACCGACAAGATAAGGGGATTGAGTTACGAGGAGATTGCGAACCGGGGAGGAGGAATCCTCAATTCCGCAAAATTGTTGCATGAGGCTTCGGAAGAAGAGCTTGTCGGGCAGGCGCTGGTGCGGTTGAACGAGATCATGATGTTTGGAACCGGTGCGGTTGAGATCAAGAGCGGTTATGGATTATCGGTGGAAGATGAAATGAAAATGCTGCGGATTATCCGGAAATTGAAAGAACTTTCGCCCTTGGCCATCGTTGCAACGTTCTTGGGTGCACATGCAGTTCCGGAAGCATACAAAGGCCGGCAGGAGGAATTCGTGAATGTTATTATTAATGAAATGATACCGCAGGTAGCGGCTGAACGATTGGCTGATTACATCGATGTTTTTTGTGACCGGGGATTTTTTACACCTGAGGAAACCGACCGCATGCTGCTGGCGGGGATGAAATTCGGTCTGCGTCCGAAGATCCATGCCAATGAGCTGGACTATTCCGGTGGCGTGCAGGTGGGCGTGAAATACAATGCACTTTCGGTTGATCATCTTGAATATACGGGCGATGAAGAGATAAAATGCCTTTTAGGTTCTGAAACCATGCCAACCGTACTTCCGGGAGCAGCATTTTTCCTGGGACTGCAACATGCGCCGGTACGGAAGATGATCAATGCCGGCCTTCCTGTTGCCATGGCCAGCGATTTCAACCCGGGGTCGTCTCCTTCCGGAAACATGCAATTCATCCTGTCCCTTGGCTGTATCAATTACCATATGCTTCCTGAAGAGGCCATTCATGCAGTAACGATCAACAGCGCATATGCTATGGGTTTAAGCAAAGACATGGGCAGCATCGCACGCGGCAAGAAGGCAAATCTGTTCATCACAAAACCCATTCCCGGCTATGAGTTTATGCCTTACGCGTATGGAAGTAATAAAGTTGAAACAGTGATTTTAAATGGCGAAGTAGTGACGATTTAGAAATACAGGAATGCGGGAATGCAGAATGCAGAAGTTCAGAATTTAATGTTGAGATGTTAATTGTACTCTTTAATATCCCAAACACACACATCCAGCATCCAGCATCCAGCATCCAGCATCCAGCATCCAGTACCTAAAACCCAATACCTAAAAAAACACCCAGAACTATGAAAACAATGAATCCCGTAGTACATTTTGAAATGCCAGCTGAAGACAGAAAACGCATGGCAGATTTCTATACAAATGTGTTTGGCTGGCAAGCGAAGCTGTTAGGAGAGGATATGGGTAACTATGTGACAGTCGTCACTACTGAGATTGACGAAAACGGGCGACCAAAGATGCCTGGAGCGATCAATGGCGGTTTTTATCCTAAGAGGGCAGATATGCCGCAGGCTTATCCTTCGATCGTTATTGCCGTTGAGGATATCCGTGAATCCTCAAAGAGAGTAACGAAGGCAGGAGGAAAAGTTCTTGGCGAACCAGTCGACATACCCGGGGTCGGGTCGTATGTATCATTTATTGATACCGAAGGCAACAGGGTCAGCCTGCTTCAGCCTAGCATGCCTAACGGGTGATAGGCGGACAAGTGAAATAGCGAAATGGCGAGATAGCGATGTGGCGAAATTTTTTATTTCTCTTTCTGGCGCGTGTCCACCAAAGGCAGATAAATTTGTAAGGTGTGCCTTCACCCACTTCACAACTTGGCGCGCGTTTGTAACGCGTGCCTTAATCTTCTTTATTTTCCATAGTGAGGAAAATTTTTTACCACAAAGTCGCACGAAATACAAGATAAAGGTGCATAAAAGAAAACTTGCCAAATCGCGAGTTTGCCAGTTAATTCAACCACAATAGGCACATAGGTCACAATAGCCATAAGGAATTCGTTGTTCACACTTCACTTCAAACCTCTCACTTCATTGCCTACAAGAAGACGAGTGAACCAACAAATTTTTCATTTTTCACTTTTCGCTATCTTTATGAGATTTGCCCCGTGTGGCAGGACATTCATTTCAAAATGCCGCTCAACTGCACCGAGTTCTGTCTGTCTCCAGAGATCTCTCATATTCCAGCGCCCCTTCAGGTTGATATCTTTCAAGTTGACCGGGACATTTAACGGCTTTTCGGTGAGGTTAAACAACCCTAAGGCCTTATTTCCATCTTCAAGGTCTTTAATCCAGATCTCATAGGATTCATTTGACTTGACCCGGGTTGCCTGTTTGCCCAACGGATCCTGGTTTACGGCGATGACATCATCATTGGTAAGAAGATTCAGCGTAAAGGCATCGAGTTGGCTCAGGTCACACCCGATCAGCAAAGGCGCAGACAGCAGGCTCCAGAGTGAAATATGCGTGTACTGTTCACCAGGCGTGAGCCGGGTATAGTGAAGTGCAGGTCCCCATCCGACCCATCCGACAACCAGCATATCCGGGTCATTCCAGCGGCCGGGAGCAGAAAAAGACGAACATTTTCCCTGGCTGAAACCAATCTCCGAAAGGCTTTCCCAGGTATCTTCAATATCCCCGGTAGTTCTCCAGGAATTCCCGTCAACCTCGTCGCCCCATTCCCACACTTTCCCCATTCCATACTGGCATAAGCTGAAATGAATGTCGCGGTTCACCTTGCGGATCGCTGTTTTCATAACCTGATACGGATATTTTAACTGCGATTTGGTTGGATTCGGGAATAAATTTCCATAAGAACACCAGTCGTACTTCAGGTAGTCGATGCCCCAGGCTGCATAAGCCTCTGCATCTTTTTCCTCGAATGTGTAACTGCCTTCATAGCCTCCGCAGGTCTTAGGTCCCGGCGAAGAATAGATGCCGATCTTGAGGCCCAGCGAATGCACATAGGCGCATAACGCATACATGTTGGGAAATTTTGAATTAGTCAGGATCTTTCCATCCTTGTCGTGCATGTATTCCCATCCGTCATCGATGTTGATATAGGTCCAG